>JANTFH010000051.1 GCA_024763535.1 Thermodesulfobacteriota bacterium | reverse complement strand
GTGAGAATTTGAGGCCACGGCAAAAGCAAGATCGGCCAGCGTGAAAACGGCACCACCGTGGGTGATGTCGACGCCGTTTAGATGCTTGTCGCTGACTCTTAACGCGGCTTTGGCATAACCGGGTTGGACTTCAAGCAGCGTGATATCGTTGTGCGCCGCAAAGCGATCTTTTTTGAAGAACTTTTTAATATTGTCCATGAAAATTGAATTATCCGTCTGTTAATTGATCTATTTTTGAGTTTCGCTAGTGTTATAAGGTGAATTCAGGCGCGGTGCAAGAAAAATATGCCGCATAGTACCGGTTCTCTATAATAAAAAAGGTTGACGATGGCTCGGTCTCAGTGTATGAAGATTATTCCGATACACTTTGTTTATGAATTCTTGAAGCAAGGCAGGTTTTGCAATTAAAAACTAAAAAATATGGAGGAAGTTATGGCTGATTTGAAAGGCAGTAAAACCGAAAAAAACATTCTCGCCGCCTTTGCCGGTGAGAGTCAGGCCCGCAATCGTTACACCTATTTTGCGAGTAAGGCGAAAAAGGAAGGTTACGTGCAGATTGCAGAAATTTTTGCCGAAACTGCGGACCAGGAGAAGGAGCACGCCAAGCGTCTGTTCAAATTACTGCAGGGTGGTGAAGTTGAGGTCTGCGGCTCTTTTCCCGCCGGCGTTGTCGCTTCAACCCTGGAGAATCTTAAAGGTTCCGCCGCCGGTGAAAATCATGAGCACACCGAGATGTATCCGGAATTTGCGGTGACCGCCAAAGAGGAAGGTTTTGCCGATATCGCCGCCATCTTTACCGCCATTGCCGTCGCCGAAAAACAGCACGAAAAACGTTTTCTGGCTCTGGCTGCCAATATCGAAGCCGGTAAAGTTTTCAAACGTGACGGTGAAGTCGTCTGGCGCTGCCGCAACTGCGGCTATCTCCACAGCGGCAGCGAAGCCCCGGATATGTGCCCGGCCTGCGCTCATGCTCAGGCTCATTTTGAGTTGCTGGGTGAAAACTACTGATCGGTGATGGATTGACATTGGATTAAACGGCCTGCTTAAATCATTTTTCAAGCAGGCCGTTTTTTTTTCTTTGCCGGGTGTTGTTTTGCTCTTTAATGGCGCGGTACGGCCAGCATTCTTTCCAGTGCCAGTCGGGCTTTGGCGGCACAGTGCTGGTCGACTGTGACAATATGTTCCAGCTTTTCCAGGCTGGCGCAGACATCGTTAAGTGAGATCATCTTCATGTCGGGACAGATCATACCGCCCTTTTTAACGGGATGAAAAATCCTATCGGGATGGGCTTTACGCAAAGGATAGAGCATACCCTCTTCGGTGACGACGATAAACTCTTTATGGGTGGTGCCGGCAACAAAATCGAACATGCCGCCGGTACTGCAGACGTGATCAGCCAGGGCCACGACCTCAGGTTTGCATTCCGGATGGACGATAACCAGAGCTTTAGGGTTTTCAGCCCGGGCCGCGGTGACATCTTCTGCGGTAATGAGGTCGTGAATCGGGCAGGCGCCATCCCATAAGATCATCTTCCGGCCGGTCTGCTTCTCGACGTAATTTCCCAGATTGCGGTCGGGGACAAAGATGATCTTCTGTTCTTTCGGGATTGATTTGACGACATTTACGGCATTACCGGAGGTACAGCAGATATCACTCTCGGCCTTGACTGCGGCCGAGGAGTTGACGTAGGTGACGACTACGGCTTCAGGGTGCTCGGCCCGCATCTTTTTTAAGGCGTTAGCTTCAGCCATATCGGCAAGGCCGCAGCCGCAGTTAAGGCGCGGCAGAAGAACTTTTTTCCCGGGTGCGAGAATCGCCGCGCTCTCCGCCATAAAACTGACACCGCAGAAGACAATTACCGGATTATCAAGTTTGGCCGCATCGATACTCAGACCCAGAGAATCGCCGATGATGTCGGCAATATCCTGAATCTCCGGCGGTTCGTAATTATGCGCCAGAATGACTGCATCACGTTCATTTTTCAGCTGTTTGATTCTTTCGGTTAATTTATCCATTATGTAATAAAATGTTTGAAGTTTTAGTTGACTTTAAGTTACTGAAAACAGCGTCGAACTTTGCTTCGCCCTCTTTAACGGGGACAGAACTAAAGGTCTGTCCCCACATCGAGACAGTAAGTTTCTATTTCCCTAACTCTTTTGATCGTTGGCATGCACTTTTTATGGCCTCGTTGAAAGCGTGGCGCAGGCCGTTTTTTTCAAGTTCGGCCAGGCCCGCGATGGTGGTGCCGCCGGGTGAGGTTACCATATCTTTCAGCTCCATCGGTTGTTTGCCGGTCTGTTTAACCAGCTCGGTTGAGCCGGCAACTGTTTCGAGAACCAGGGTTCGGGCCAGATCCCGGTTCATGCCGATGCCGACAGCGGCATCGAGCAGGGCCTCAATCACGAGAAAGACATAAGCCGGCCCGCTGCCGGAGACGGCGGTTACCATATCCATCGAACTTTCGGGGACGATTACCGTCTCTCCGAGAGAGGAGAAGATTGCCCGGGCTAAGGCCAGATGTTCTTTGCCGGCGCTACGGCCGGCCGCAATGGCGGAGACGCCCCGGTTGATCAGGGCCGGGGTGTTGGGCATAATCCTGACGGTCGGGACCTCCTGGGCGAGAGCTTTTTCCAACTGCCTGCAGGGGATGCCGGCGGCAATCGATATGAGAAGTTTACGGGCGCTTAAAAGATCCGCAATCTCGTTTACTACCGGGGTGACAATCTGCGGTTTTACGGCGAGAATAATGATGTCGGCGTCAGCAGCCAGTTCACGATTGTTCTGAGCGACCTTAATCTTGAGATCCTCTTTAAGTCTCTTGCAGCAGCTTTCGTCCGCATCCCAGACGGTTATTTCAGCCTTTGACGAAGCTGTGCACAAGCCCTTGATAATCGCCCGGCCCATGTTGCCGCCGCCGATAATGCCGATTTTGCAGTTAGCTATATCCATTTTAATTTTACCTCTCTTCGAGTCGGGCTAAAATCCCGGCAACCAGCAGCGGGAACATGATTTCATGATGGCCGATAATCTGATAGCCGCGTCCGGAACCTAAGGTCGGTCGCTTGACGACATTTTCATAGGAGCGGTAATGACGGTTGAAATCCATATTGACCGTCGTCAGATCATTAACCTGGTGGCCGAGATTGCGTACTAATGAAATTGCCTTGAGGAAAACCTCGGGCAGGATTACGGCTGAGCCGAGATTGATATAGACTCCGCTTTCCAGGGTGGCCACCATGGCACAGAAGCGGTCGAAATCTTTTAAGCTGGTGCGGCCGATAGCGGCCCCGTCGGCGGCGGCATGCATATGGATGATGTCGGTGCCGATAGCAACATGCACCGTGGTTGGAATCTTCATCCGGTAACACTGTCCCAGAAGGCTCATCTCCCGATAGGGAAATTTCTCCTCCCAGATCATTTTGCCGACCGCCGCTCCCAGGCCGAGGCCTTCGCGGTCACCGAGGAGGATGGCCCGATTAAGAAGTCCGCCGGTCTCTTTGGCCATGCCGAAATTGCCGCCGGTTATACCCTCGGCCACCTCTTCCGAGGTATGGCCGGCCAGAGCCAGTTCGAAATCATGAATAATGCCGGCTCCGTTCAGAGCGAAACCGTTGACAACCCCTTTTTCCGCCAGTTGCAGAAGCAGCGGGGTCAGGCCGACCTTGATGACGTGCGCCCCGAGGCCGATCAGAACCGTACGCTGCTGATGGTGGGCGAAAATAATTGCCTGGATTACCTTTTTCAGGTCATCCGCGGCCAGAAATCCCGGCAGTTTATCGAGCAACTCGCTGACCGTCTCCTGGCCGTTTATCTCCCGGGCAAAATTATTGACACTTACCTTGCTGGGTCGCGAGGCCAGGGCGTAGGTTGAGAGCTTTCTCTTGTCCAGTTCAATTGTCTTCATCTCTTTCAGTCTCATTCAGGGTTAGCGGACATCTCTTTTTCAATCAGTTCACAAAACAGATGTCCCAGAAGCAGATGGGCCTCCTGAATTCGGGCGGTTTCGGCCGCCGGAACCAGCAGGTTGATATCACAATATTCAAGACAGTCGCCGCCGTCACGGCCGAGCAGGCCGATGGTTTTAAGCCCCAGTGCCCGGGCCTGTTTTAACCCGGCAACTATATTTTCGGAAGTGCCGCTGGTGCTTAAGGCCACCGCGATATCGCCGGGTTGTCCCAGGCCGACAAACTGGCGGCTGAAGAGTTCGGCAAAGGAGTAGTCGTTGCCGATTGAGGTGATGACCGCCGCATCCGGGGTCAGGGCCAGGGCGGCCAGGGGCCGGCGCTCAAGTTTGAAACGGTTGATCAGTTCGGCCGCCAGATGCTGGGCCTGAGTGGCACTGCCGCCGTTACCGAAAAAAAGAATCTTCTTATGGTTACGTAACGCTTCGCAGCTCGAAGCGACCGCCTCTGTGAGCCCGGGGCCGCAGTGTAAGATTACTTTCTTAAGGGTCTGATTCAGATCCTTGACGGTCTGAGTCAGTCGCGACAAAATGAGCCGAGTATCGTTCATATGTTTTAATTATGATCCTGTGTAAGGTGTTATCCGTCAAATAATCTGCCGGTACGCTTAGAAAATTTTGAACAGCCAGTATTTGAAATCGAAGAAATGGAGGACTTTCTGGGTGAATTCCACTTCGTGAACCCGGGTGGCGAGTTCCTTTAATTCAATGTTATCACGTTCGATCCGGCGATCCTGGGATTTGTCGAGACCGCCGTTAGCGATGAATGAGCGGATCGCTTCCATCTCGCCGGCATCGAGCCAGATACCGTGATCACTGCAGATATCAATCATGATTCCGGATATTTGATGGAAGTTTTTCTTCATCATCGGGGTATTGCAGCGGACACAGGGAAGATAGCCGCTGTCGGTCTGCAACGGCGGCCGCTGATAACTTTTCGGCAGGCTCTGATCCTGATAGACATCCCGTTCGGAGGCCAGGTAATTGAATTCGATTCGGTCAAACCAGAGGCCGGCACACTCCGGGCAGATCATGGCGTCATTGTGCCGGTAGTCATGGGGCTCCAGAGCGATATCACATCTCGGGCAGAAGGGGTCGACGGCGGCATCGGCGACTCGGTTCTCGTGGCCGCAGTGAGGGCAGTAGCGACTTTTGGGGTTGACCGGTTTGGCACAGGCCGGACAGGGTCTGGGGCTGTTCATGATACTCCTCGCAGATTTTTCAGGTTACATTAGTCGGCTGTAATCCTACATTATGGCATAATCCGACGCTGAATGCAAGTTGCACAAATGCCGATTACGGCCTTGTTTACAGAGGGATAAGTACTTTTTTCTGAAAATAGAGTGCAATCTGTCAGTGCGCTGAATTGCAGGACGCCCCGTTCTGATTTTTCTGCCGTCCAAACCTGATTTATTTATAGCTTATTGTTGTTTTTTTGTCTATATTACTATTAGTAGATGATTGTCTTGATAGTATGGATCTGAATTCAGGCGGTTGCAGGAAAAAGGAGAGTAGCAGATGTTGATTGATTATGACGAGATGGTGGCTTTTCACGGCCACAGCTGTCCGGGGTTGGCCATCGGTTATCGGATGACGGTGGCGGCCATGGCTTTTCTGGAGCAGTATCGTTCTGCCGATGAAGAGCTGGTGGCGATTACCGAAAACAACGCCTGCGGGGTCGATGCCCTGCAGTTTATCAGCGGTTGCACCTTCGGCAAAGGTAATCTTATTTTTAGAGATTACGGTAAGCAGGCCTATACTTTCTATGACCGGCGGAGCGGCCGGGGAGTCCGGGTGGTTCTGAATCAGGCTTCGATTCCGGCGGCGGTCAAAAACGACCGTCCAACCTATATTAAATGGCTCCTTAAGGCGGATGAGAAGGAGGTGGTTGCGCTCGAGGCGGTAACTATAGAAGAGCCGGATAAAGCCCGGATTATGCTCTCGGTAATCTGTGAGGAGTGTGGGGAAGCGGTGATGGAGAGTCGGATCTGTCTGCAGGACGGGAAAAAGATATGCATCCCCTGCCGGGATAAAAAGTCATTAAAGTGCAACTGATTTTATATCGTTGTTATAAGCTTTAATCAACTTCAAAGTGGCTTAGATCCTATCTTTGCCGTGATGAATTGATTTGACAAAGCGGTTAAAATAAATCATATTTTTTGCGCTTTATTATAATTACTTTTAGGTCAGCTGCTATTTAAGCCTGCTGTCGTTTGTGAACCTGCCAAGGTGAGTTTTCTTTATGGATGATCTGTCAATAGGCCGTTTACGGCAAATGGACAAAGATGAGTTGATAAAACTGGTTTTTTCTCTGAATATGGAGAATGAAACTCTGCGCAGCTCTCTGAAAATGGCCAGTGGTGAAAAAACTGCCGTAAGCCGCATGACCGAGTCTCTGGCCGAGATTGAAGCGGAGCAGATGGAATTGCTGGATAAACTGACATTTATGGTTTTAACCTGTAACTCCCGGGGTCGGATTACCTATGCTAATCAGGCCTGTGCGGATATCTCCGGGTTTGCAAAATCAGAGCTTGTCGGCGCGAACATGATCGATCTGGTGCATGAGGAGAGCCGGGAACTGGCTATGAAAAGGATTATGGTTCGCGCCCGAAACCAGGAACCGTCTGAAGCTCACGAATACCTGATGAAAAGGAGAGATGGCTCTACCACCTGGATTGAGATCTACGGGGTCACCCTCGAAGCTGCTGCGGGCGCAGAAACCGGGCCGTTCATGTTAATCAACGCTGTTGATGTCAGCCGCAGGGTTAATATGAACCGGGCTCTGCGTAAGAGTGAGGCTCTTTTTCGGGGTTTTGCCGACAACATCCAGGCGGCAATTTATCTCTTGAATGAGGAAGGCGAAATCATCTATGCCAATCCATTTTCGACTAAATTGTCAGGGTATAGTCTGGATGAACTGCAGGGGTTGCCGGGTTATTCCATCGTTCATCCTGACGACCGTGAGCTGGCAATTACCAGAAACCAGGCCCGCTTGCGGGGAGAGGATGTTCCGGGCCACTATGATCTCAGGTTGCAGGTAAAAGGTGACAAGGTTATCTGGGCTGAACTGCATATGGAGAGATTTGAGATCGATGGCAAACTGGTGAGTCTCGGAACCGCGATCGATATTACGGCCCGTAAGGAGAGTGAACGGGCCTTACGCTTCAGTGAAGAGAGGTTCAAAAACTTTGCCGAGAATCTCCAGGTCATGATTTACACTTATGACAGCAAGGGCCGCTTTACCTATGTTAACCGGATGTGTGTCGAGATGTCCGGTTACTCCTACAGTGAATTTATGAGGATGAATTTCCTCGACTTTCTGCGCGAAGACTATCGGCAGATCGCGATTGAGAAATCTGCGAATCGACGTTCGGGTCAGACGGATGGTGCGGGGGTCTACGATGTTGTGGCCCTGGATAAAAAAGGTCAGGAGTTCTGGCTCGAGATCTCCGGCATTCATCTTAAAGATGAAGGCGGTGAGGATATGGTTCTGGCCAGTGCCGTCAATATTACGGACCGGGTACAATCGGAAGAGGCCCTGAAAGAGAGTGAAGCAAAGTTCAGGAATCTTTTTGAGCGTTCAACCGACCCCATGCTGCTTCTGGACGAAAATGGTTTTTTCGATTGTAACCGGGCGGCGATTAAGGGTATGAAAGCTAAAAATAAACAAGATGTGCTGATCCATCCCGCCGAAATTTCACCCGAATTTCAACCTGACGGCAGTCTCTCCAGTATCAGAGCTGAACTTGAAATCAATCGAGCCTTTACCCGGGGCACTAACCGCTTTGAGTGGCTGCATCAGGATTTTACAGGCCATCTCTTCTGGGCCGATGTTTCCCTGACGGTTATCTCCATTAAAAATCGGAAAATTTTATTTACCGTCTGGCGTGATATCTCCGATATCAAGAAACTTGAACAACTGCTGCGGGATGAGCGGGAACAGCTGATGGTAACCCTGCGGAGTATCGGGGATGCCGTAATCACTACCGATATTGAAGGCCGGGTGGTACTGCTCAACCGGGTGGCCGAACAGTTGACCGGCTGGTCTCAGGAAGAGGCTGCCGGTCTGATGATCAGTGAAGTTCTAGAACTGGTTTCCGGGAAAACGGGGGAGACCGTAGTTAATCCTCTGACTCATGCAGTAAGTCGAGGGGTAGTTCTTGATCTGTCCGAGGATACGGTACTGCTTTCCCGTTCGGGACAACGATTCAAAATCGCCGACAGCGCCTCTCCCATCCGGGATGAAAAGAGCCGGATTATCGGCGGAGTTATGGTCTTTCGTGATATCAGTGACCGTGAGCGCATGCAGGAAGAGGTGCTGAAATTCAAGAAGCTCGAGAGTGTCGGTCGTCTGGCCGGGGGTATCGCCCATGATTTTAATAATCTTCTGACCGGGATAATGGGAAATCTTGAGGTGGCCGGCCTGCGTCTGATTGAGGATCCGGACCGGGCCCGGGAGAATATCGATAAATCGATTAAAGCCTCACATCGAGCGGCGGATCTGACCCAGAAACTTCTTACCTTCGCCAAGGGCGGGGAGCCGATCAAAAAAACAGCTGATCTGGGTGAGATTATCAGGGATTCAGCCGAATTCGTCATGTCCGGTTCAAACATCGCCCTGGAGGTTAAAGTCACGGAAGGTCTCTGGGTGGCTGAGGTTGATACCGGCCAGATCAGTCAGGTGATTCAGAATCTGGTTATCAACGCCGTTCAGGCGATGCCCGAAGGCGGCAGCATTTCGGTCGAAGTTGATAACGTCAGTTTCGAAGCTGAAGAGATGCCGCCGCTGCCTCTGGCGCCGGGGGCTTATGTCAGGATATCAGTAAAGGATCAGGGGCATGGTATAACTCCGGAGATCAGGCAGAAGGTTTTCGATCCCTTCTTTACGACCCGGGCCGAAGGCAGCGGTCTGGGCCTGTCGGTGATTCACTCGATTGTCAGTAAACACAAAGGCCACGTCACGGTCTCTTCCGTGCCCGGTAAGTTTACCGAGTTTACCGTTTTTCTGCCCGCTCTGCAGAATCACATGTTTAACCCAGGAGCTGATGTCATAATTGAGGATCGTAGCTCATCGGTGGGGGTTCGCATCCTGATTATGGATGATGAGGAGCTGATTTGTGAAATTATGTCAGCTTTTCTGCGGGATAAAGGCTATGAGGTGGTTACCGTAAATGACGGGCGGCAGGCGCTTGATGCTTATCGACAGGATAAATTTTCTCTGGTTATTCTTGATTTGACTATTCCCGGCGGCATGGGCGGCCGGGAGACCATTAAACTTCTTAGGGAGTATGATCCCGGGGTTAAGGCGGTGGTCTCCAGCGGTTACGCGAATGATCCGGTTATGGGTGAATATGAAAAATACGGGTTCTGCGGCTGTCTTAACAAGCCCTATATCTTTGCCGAAATCCTGCAGCTTGTCGAGCAAATTCAGGGTGAATAGAGAGGTTGCGGTTTGCTGGGTAATTTTTCGGGAGTTCAACTCGTAATCGAGCCTTAATCTTTTGACGGATTAATTCAGGCTGAGATACTTACGGTTTAATGTTTACCGCTCCCGGGCGCAGCAGCCGTGGCGGGGTGATCCGGGCATCGATAATCGTTGAAGGCTGCGGATGCGGGTCGGTATCGTCGTTATCGGCGATAATCAGCAGGTCAGCGGCCGCGATAATCTCAGGGTCGATATCACTCGCTTTTCTAGTCGGCGGCCGGTTGCTGAGATTGGCGCTGGTGGAGATTAAAGGCAGTTGGATGACTGTGGCCAGAGCTTTGATTAAAGGATGCGGCGACCAGCGGACGGCGACCCCGCCGTCGGTACCGACAATGGCTGCCGGCAGGTTTTTACGGCCGGGTAAAATCATGGTCAGGGCCCCGGGCCAGTATCTTTCGGCGGTTTTGCAGGCGGAATCGGGCCAGCGGGCAATCAGTTGATCCAGACTTTCGCGATTACCGACAAGCGTGGGAAAGGGTTTGTCCGGCGGCCGTTTTTTGATCTTACTGATCTTTCGGCCGAGTTCTTCGTTAAGGGCGTTACCGCCGATGGCATAGAAGGTTTCAGTCGGATAAACCATAACCCCTCCCCGGCTTAAAAGCGCCGCAATTATCTTAAGCCTCTCTCTCTCTTGAGATCGAGGGAAGGGATAGTTTAAGGTTATCATTTCTGCTGCCGGCGATACTCCTGCAGGCGTTCATCCTTGCTTTCAACCTTCTGTGTCATAGCCCGGCGGTAAGCTGCCAGCTGTTCAGCAATTACCGGGTCGGCCGCGGCTAATATCTGCAGGGCAAAGATGGCGGCGTTGGTCGCTCCGGCCTTGCCGATCGCCATACTCGCAACCGGAATGCCGGCCGGCATCTGGACCGTGGCCAGCAGGGCATCGATACCCTGAAGCGAGGTCGCATTCAAAGGAATGCCGATAACCGGCAGCAGGGTATGGCCGGCGACGACTCCGGCCAGATGGGCCGCAGCTCCGGCACCCGCAATAATCACCCTGCAGCCCCGGTTTTCCGCCTCCCGAACCAGCTTAAGGGTTCGTTCCGGGGTGCGGTGAGCCGAGGAGACCCGGGCTTCATAGGCGACGCTGAAACCATCAAGCAGTTTGCCCGCCTCACTCATGACCTCCCAGTCGGAGTCACTGCCCATCAAGATAAGAATATCCATCTTTTCAGCCATCTTGATTAAATCCTCTTCAGTGCCTTGCGGCCGATGTCGGTGCGGTAATGTGCCCCGTCCCAGCTTATTTTAGAGACGGCATGATAGGCCTTCTCGATACTTTTGGGAATATCTTCGGCGATCGCGGTGACTCCCAGAACCCGGCCCCCGTTGGTGATAATCCGGTCGGCCTCATTCTTGGCGGTGCCGGCGTGAAAGACCATGACATCCTTGAGCCGGCTGGCGAGGTTTAAGCCGGAAATCTCCTTGCCGTTTTCATACTCTCCGGGGTAACCGCCCGAGGCCATGGCGACGCAGACCGCAGGGCGGTCATCCCATTCGACGATGGTTTTGGCAAGATGCCCGGAGATGCAGGCCTCAAGGATCGGCAGCAAATCGCTTTTCAAACGCATCAGGATCGGCTGGGTTTCAGGATCACCGAAACGAGCGTTGAATTCAAGCACCTTGGGGATACCGTCTTTGATCATCAATCCGGCATAAAGAATGCCGCGGTATTTGCGGCCGCCGGCCGACATCGCTTTGACGGTGGGAATCATGATATCGTTCATGATCCGGCGAAACAGGCCTTCAGAGATAACCGGGGCCGGGGAGTAGGCCCCCATGCCGCCGGTATTGGCCCCTTTATCATCGTCAAATACCGGTTTGTGATCCTGAGAGGTGACCATCGGAACGACAATATCGCCATCGGTGAAAACCAGAAAAGAGGCCTCTTCACCTTCAAGAAATTCCTCGATAATGATCTCGTTGCCGGCGTCACCGAAAGCCCGGCGGCGCATAATCTTGTTGATGGCATTCTCGGCTTCCTCAACCGTCTGGGCTACGACCACCCCTTTCCCGGCGGCGAGACCGTTGGCTTTTACCACAATCGGGGCCCCTTTTTTGTAGACGTAGTCGATGGCATCATCCAGGTTGTTGAAGGAGGCGAAATCACCGGTTGGAATATTGTTGTCTTTGAGCAGCTGTTTGCAGAAGGTTTTATTGCCTTCAATCTCCGCCGCGACCCGGCTCGGGCCGAAGATTCTAAGTTCGGCCTCTTCGAAAGCATCGACAATGCCGGCGACCAGCGGGTCTTCCGGGCCGACAATCGTCAGATCAATTTCCTCATTGCGGGCAAATTCAATCAGGCGGTCGATATCATTGGCGTCAATCGGGATGCAGGTTGCCAGAGACGCGATGCCGGCATTGCCGGGGGCGCAGAAGATTTGATCGACTTTGGTACTTTGTGCAAGTTTCCAGATTAACGCATGTTCCCGGCCGCCGCCGCCGACTACTAAAAGTTTCATGGTCTGCTCTCCTGATTCAACCGTGCCGGAGACCGGCATTTTAATAAGTGAGTTATTTGTGCTTATCCGAGAAGATTCTCCGGATAGCACCTTTTTTCAGAGGTTGTCGTTCTCTGCTAATGTTCTAACAATATTTTAATGCTTGAAATGGCGATTTCCGGTAAAAATCATGGCCATATCGTTCTCGTTAACCGCCGCGATCGCTTCATTATCACGATTGGAGCCGCCCGGCTGAATAATGGCGGTGATCCCGGCTTTGGCAGCCGCGTCGATACCATCGCGGAAGGGGAAAAAGGCATCGGACGCGAGTACCGAACCGGCGGTTGGTACCTGGGCCTTGGCGATGGAGATGTTGACCGAATCGACTCGGCTCATCTGCCCGGCTCCGACCCCGACCAGGCGGTTGTCGGCGGCCAAAACGATGGCGTTGGATTTGACATGTTTACAGATTTTCCAGGCAAATTTCAGGGTTGCCAGTTCGTTGGCGGTCGGTTCACGTTTCGAGGCGGTAGTCCAGTTGTCGCTGACATCCTCTTTCAGGTCGCGCTCCTGCAGGAGAAACCCGCCGACCACTTTCTTGAACTCAAGGCCGCCGGCCTCGTAACCTCCGAGCAGGGGTGATTCGAGCAGGCGCAGAGCCTGTTTTGCCGCCAGAATTTTTCGCGCCGCGGCACTGAACCCGGGGGCGATCACCGCTTCGATAAAGGTCTCGGCCAGAACCCGGGCGCTCTCTTCATCGACCTCCTGGTTGATGGCGACAATTCCACCGAAAGCCGAAACCGGATCGCAGGCCCGGGCCCGGCGCAGAATCTCGGCTAACGGGGCTTCGGTCGAGGTCGCCCCGCCGCAGGGGTTGGTATGTTTGATGTAGACCGCCGCCGGATCGGTAAACTCTTTAACCAGTTCAAAGGCGGCATTACTGTCGAGAATATTATTAAATGAGAGTTCTTTACCCTGGAGCTGGCTGGCGTTGCTGATGCAGGGTTCATTTATTTTGGCATCTTTATAGAAAGCCGCCTTCTGGTTGGGATTTTCACCGTAGCGCAGATCCTGAGCCTTGGTTCCCTGCCAGGTGTAGGTTTCGGGAAAGAAATTTCGCGACTCGGGCGCGGCATCGGGAAGCGGGAAGAGCCCTAGGTGATTGGCGATTGCGGCATCGTAAGCGGCGGTTGAGGCAAAAACCTTCTTCGCCAGGGAAAAATTGGTCGCGGCGCTGACGGCCCCATTGTGAGCTTGCATTTCCTCGATAATCGGGGCATAATCATCCGGATCGATAATGACCGTAACCGCGTTGTAGTTTTTTGCCGCCGAGCGCAGCATGGTCGGGCCGCCGATATCGATGTTTTCAATGGCGTCGGCAAAACTGCAGTCGGGCTTGGCAATGGTCTCGACGAAGGGGTAGAGATTGACAACCACCATATCGATCTCTTCGATATCGTACTCCTTCATCTTGGCGACATGTTCCGGCAGATCGCGGCGGCCCAACAGACCTCCGTGGATCTTCGGATGCAGGGTCTTGACCCGGCCGTCCAGCATCTCCGGGAAACCGGTATAGTCGGAGACCTCAATCACCTCCAGACCGTTCTCGCGTAAAAGTCTGGCCGTCCCTCCGGTGGATAGAATGCGGACTCCGGAGGCGATCAGTTTCTGTGAAAATTCAACAATACCGTCTTTGTCGGAAACACTTATCAGAGCTTGTTTGATGGTGGCCATAATACCTTCCTTCTGCCGGGCTTTAAGATCGGTTCTGGTTAAAAAAATATGAGTCCGATGAAATACTCAACCAGCGACAAAAATGCAATAAAAATTTATTCATTTAAGGGAATTAATTCCCGTTAAGGAGGTTTGATCGTGCGCGAAGCCGAACTTTATAGCAAACTGCCGCAAAAGCGGGTTCGTTGTGAACTCTGTGCCCACCGCTGTTATCTGCGGCCGGGGCAGGCCGGGATCTGCGGCGTCAGGCGTAATCTTGAGGGAGTTCTCTATACGGCGGTTGCCGACCTGGTGATCGCTACCCATGTCGATCCGATTGAAAAAAAACCTTTCTATCATGTTCTGCCGGGCAGCAAAAGTTATTCGCTGGCGGCACCGGGCTGCAATTTCAACTGCCGGCACTGTCAGAATCATGAGATTTCCCAGCTGCCGCACCGTACGGAAAAGCTTGTCGGCCGGCATCTTCGCCCGGAGGATCTGGTGCGCGAGGCGGTTGCCACCGGCTGCCGGTCGCTGGCCTATACCTACACTGAGCCGACAACCTATTTTGAGTTGATGCGGGCTACCGCCGCGGTCGGGCATGAACGGGGACTGCTCAATCTTATGGTTACGAACGGTTATCTGACGAAAACCGCGAGAAGTTCTCTTGCTTCATTGGTAGACGGTGCCAATATCGATCTTAAGGCCTGGTCTGACAGCTTCTACCGGCGGGTCTGCGGGGCCGCCGGGATGACTCCGGTTTTGGATACGATTGCTGATTTCGTCGCCCGGGGTATCTGGGTCGAGGTGACGACGCTCTTGATTCCCGGCTACAACGATGACTCCGCTGAGTTACGGGAGCTGGCCCGTTTCCTGGTGTCGGTATCGCCCCTGATTCCCTGGCATGTTACCGGGTTTTTCCCCATCTATAAGTTGACCGGAGTGGCCCCAACCCCGCCTGAAACCTTGAAAAAAGCCCGCGAAATCGGTCTGGAAGCGGGTTTGCACTATGTCTTCGAAGGGAATCGCCCGGGGGTCGGCGGTGAAAGTACGTATTGTCATAACTGTGGTGAGTTGTTGATTGAACGTTACGGTTTCAGGGTGATTGAAAAGCGGATGTCGGGGAGTGAATGTCCCCGCTGCCGGAAGCGGGTGGCCGGAATTTTTTAAGGGCTTCGGCGGCAGGCGACAGCTACTTGTTTTTTTCCGGCTTTTGCGCTATTAGACAGCGTAAATCGGATTCATCCATAAAAACAGATTTTTTACCGGGTGGCTCGGCATAAAATCAGTTGACAAATTTATGTAAAACAGCATCCGGGAAAGAGGGTCATTAAGTATGGGAAAATCAGATGCCGCCGTTAAAGTTTTTGAACTGACCGATATTGTTGAAGAGGGTCTGCCTCTGGATCAGCTGCCGGAGATCGAAAGCCGGGATAAATCGCAGATTGGTGCCGGCGGTAATGATACCTTAAGCAGGGCGGCGGCAGCGCCTGAAAATGTTGTGGCCGGATTGCTGGATGATGATAATCTCGATCTGGAACTCGATAACTTTGCCGATCTTGATATGCTTGACCCGGTGGATGAAGGTGACCCGGTACTGGCCGGGCTGAAACATGCCGGATTGCGGGAACAGGTCGAAACTCCTGGCGGCAAAGACAAACGTGAGCGTGAATACACAACCGGGAAAAATGGTCTGAATGAAGATTCCGTAGATCTTTTTGATGATGATTTTGATGATCTGGATGATTTTGATGATATCTTAAATAAATCCGAGGTTAAAGTCTCCCCGGATCCGGCCCGTCGCCCGGAGCCTGAACCTGAGATTGAACTGCCGGAGGATTATCTGGTCGATGATGAACTTTTAGCTGATACCGGGGCCGCCGATTTGAAAACCGAATCGGCACCGGAGACTCAGACCCGCACTATTCCGGACTCCAGCCCTTCGGTTTCATCTAGGCGGGTCGATGCCGGGCCGGCGACGGC
Source organism: Thermodesulfobacteriota bacterium (assembly GCA_024763535.1). GTDB lineage: Bacteria > Desulfobacterota > Anaeroferrophillalia > Anaeroferrophillales > Tharpellaceae > Tharpella. Next base: position 2,544 of record JANTFH010000051.1, on the reverse strand, counting down.
GACCCCTCATATCTTTACCGAACCTCAGTCGCTAGATTTTTCCCAGCAGATTGAGGATATGACGCAGGAGTGGAGTAAACAGCTGCTGCAGACAACCTATGCCAGCATGGACAAGATGATAAAGGCGATCGGTGATCTGGCCCCGACTATCGTCGATCAGGTGGCCCGGGAAGTCATACCGCCGCTGGCGGAGAAAGTTATCAAGGCGGAAATTACCCGTCTGGAAAAGAAGCTGGAACTGGAAGAGGGCCGGGAAGAGTAGGGCCTCCCAGTACTTTACCGTTGTGATTCCGGTTTCCCGGTCCGGAATAAGGAAAAGTGTATAGAGATTGAAGGCGCAAAGTAGATCTGCAGTGCTTTGTGCCTTTATCTTTTCGGGACACGAAATTTCGCGAGACGTTCCCGAAAACCACCAGATATCCCTGGTCTTTTGAGTATGCAATTTTCTAACCGGATAAAACTGGAAATATGTAACCTTTTAACTATTTTGTATTGAGTAAAAACATGACTGAAAATCTTGATAATTCCGAAACTCAGGCCCGCCAGCTTGACAAAAATTATGACCCGGCAGAGATCGAAAGCAGGTGGTATGAATTCTGGGAGGAAAAGGGCTGTTTTGCCGCTGACCCCGAGGCTGACGGTGAGCCTTTCTCCATGGTTATTCCGCCGCCGAATGTTACCGGTTCCCTGCATATGGGGCATGCCTTAAATAACCTGCTGCAGGATATCCTGGCTCGTTACCACCGGCAGCAGGGCCGTAATGTCCTCTGGATGCCGGGTACTGATCATGCCGGCATCGCGACCCAGAATGTGGTTGAGAAACAGCTGGCCGCGGAGGGTCTCGGCCGCCATGATATAGGGCGCGAGAAATTTATTGAGCGGGTCTGGAAGTGGCGCCGGGAGTCGGGCGGTACGATCATTAATCAGCTTAAACGTCTCGGTTCCTCCTGCGACTGGAGCCGCGAGCGTTTCACCATGGATGAAGGACTCTCAAAGGCGGTAAGAGAGGTATTTGTCACCCTCTACGAGGAGGGTCTGATTTACCAGGGTGATTATATCATCAACTGGTGTCCGCGCTGCCATACCGCTCTCTCGGATCTGGAAGTTGAATTTGAAGAGCATAATAACGGCAAACTCTGGGATCTGGAATATCCTCTGGCGGACGGTTCCGGATCCGTTATTGTCTCCACCACCCGGCCCGAAACCATGCTCGGCGATACCGCGGTTGCGGTTAACGGTGCCGATGAGCGTTATCGGGATATAATCGGTAAAGAGGTTCTGCTGCCGCTTATGAACCGGCGGATTCCGGTTGTGGCCGACGATTATGTCGACCGTGAATTCGGCTCCGGGGCGGTGAAGATCACCCCGGCCCACGATGCCAATGACTTTGAGGTCGGGCTCCGGCATAAGCTTGAGGTCATCAAGGTGATGGATGAGGCCGGGGTTATGAATGAAAATGCCGGCCCTTATGCCGGTCTGACCCGGGAAGCCTGCCGTGAACAGGTGATTAAAGATCTGGCGGAACTTGATCTGCTGCCCGCGATCAAGGACTATCAGCACAATGTCGGCCACTGTTATCGCTGTCAGACGATTATCGAACCCTATCTTTCGAATCAGTGGTTTGTTAAGATCAAGCCCCTGGCGGATCGGGCGCTGGCCGCGGTTAAGGATGGTGATACCCGGATTATTCCGCGAAACTGGGAGAAGACCTATTTCAACTGGATGGAAAATATCCGCGACTGGTGTGTTTCGCGGCAGATCTGGTGGGGGCACCGTATCCCGGCGTGGTACTGCTCCGATTGCGGTAAGATGATTGTCGTGCGCGAAGATCCGGACAGCTGTCCGGAGTGTTCCGGCACCAATCTGCGGCAGGAGACTGACGTTCTCGATACCTGGTTCTCTTCCGGCCTCTGGCCGTTTTCGACCATGGGCTGGCCTGAATCCACCGCCACCCTGAAGAGATATTATCCCACGTCAGTCCTGGTGACCGGTTTTGACATTCTCTTTTTCTGGGTCGCCCGGATGATGATGATGGGTCTGAAATTTATGGATGAGATCCCTTTTAAGGATGTCTATATCCATGCTCTGGTACGGGATGAACACGGCCAGAAGATGAGTAAATCGAGGGGCAACGTGATTGATCCGCTGATCATCATCGATCAGTACGGAGCTGATGCTCTGCGCTTTACACTGGCCGCGTTTGCGGCTCAGGGCCGCGATGTCAGCCTCTCCGAGGCCCGGATCAGCGGTTACCGTAACTTTGTCAATAAACTCTGGAATGCGGCCCGGTTTACGTTGATGAACCTTGAAGGTTTCGATCCCGGGGCGGAGATCTCCGGGCGCCGGTTTTCCCTGGCCGAACGCTGGATCAGCCATCGTTTGAATCAGACAGTGGCCGAGGTGACGGCGGCCTTTGATGAATACCGTTTCAATGATGCCGCTCAAGCTCTCTATCAATTTACCTGGCATGAGCTCTGCGACTGGTATCTGGAACTGGCCAAATCCGATCTTTTTCAGAAGGATGATCCGGATCGGCGGACTACG
>JANTFH010000050.1 GCA_024763535.1 Thermodesulfobacteriota bacterium | reverse complement strand
GTTATCTTGATCCACCACAAGTAAATTTCATATATTGCAACAGCACCACCTGTCAAGTGGTTAATTGGTGCTTTAATTTTGCTTTGCCCCAATTAAAATGTAAAAATATCAACAACGTCCCCTATCCCTATTCCACGAAAAATGGATCACAATAAAGAAAATAGAAAATTATCTCCTTTTGGTCATTTATTTAGATTGCTTGCATCATGGTTTGGGTTTACAGGTCTTTATGCAATGTTTGCTGTTTGCCCATTTTGTGGGCAGCAAGGTTGTCCTGTTGGCATCGCATCAGCCGGTACTGTAGGAGCATTTTTTGCTCTGTGCTTTCAAGATTGGAAAAGGCTTTTTGTATATCTTAGACAAAAATTCAGCAAAAAAGGTTATAACGCTGCTAATTCAGCCGACGCAAAAAGCCGCGCGGCTGATTAGCAGCGTTAGTTGCCTGTCAACGTCAAAAGATAAGGGAGGGGAAATCATGAAAAGAAGGATTATCACGCTGGTCGCCGTTTTTATTCTTGCATCAGTTGTCCGGTCATCACTGGCAGGGGCGCTTGAGATAAGCGAGAACAGCCAGGAATGCATAGAATGCCACCAGGAAGTCACCCCGGGGATAGTGGAAGACTGGAAAACAAGCATACACTCCAAAACCAGTCCAGTTGAGGCCCTCAAGAAACCGGAATTGTCAAGGACCATTTCCGCAGCTAAAGTCCCCGATGCCATGGGAAATGTTGTCGTTGGCTGCGCGGAGTGCCACACGGCCAACGCGAAAGACCACAAGGATACTTTTGAACATAACGGCTTTCAGGTGCACATCGTTGTAACGCCAAAAGACTGCGCCACCTGTCATCCACAGGAGGTCAGCGAGTACGGCAAAAACATAATGTCCAGTGCCTTTGGCAATTTAACCGGGAATCCTCTTTACAGGGATATGATGAACTCGGTTAATGCCATCCAGGATTTTCATGGTGGCAAGCTCTCCTACGCAAAAACTGTGGATAGCGAGACTGAAGCTGATTCATGCCTTTTCTGCCACGGCACCCAGGTTGAGGTAAAAGGCATCAAGGCTAGGGAAACTGAAATGGGTGAAATGGAATTTCCTGTCCTCAGTGGCTGGCCCAACCAGGGCGTTGGCCGGATAAACCCCGACGGAACCAAAGGTTCCTGTACTTCATGCCACCCCCGCCACAGTTTTTCCATGGCTGTCGCCAGGAAACCCTATACCTGCGCCGAATGCCACAAGGGACCGGATGTTCCGGCCTACAAGGTTTACATGGTGAGCAAGCATGGGAATATCTATTCCTCTCACGCGAAGGAATGGAATTTCGAAGCTACTCCCTGGGTAGCAGGCAAAGACTTTACAGCCCCCACCTGTGCCACTTGCCACGCCAGTCTCGTTGCCAGCGAAAGCGGCGACGTTATTGTAAAGCGCACCCACCAGATGAACGACAGGAATGCATGGAGAATATTCGGGCTGGCGTACGCCCATGCCCACCCAAAATCTCCAGACACTTCCATAATCAAAAACAAAGCAGGCCTGCCCCTGCCCACAGAACTGACGGGTGAACCGGCCTCATCTTTCCTTATTGATGCCGGGGAACAGGCCGCAAGAACCGCCGAAATGCGGAAACTCTGTCTTGCCTGCCACAGTCAGGCATGGGTTGCCGGTCAATTTACCAGGTTTGAAAATACCATAAAAACTACCAACCAGATGACCCTTGCCGCCACAAAAGTTCTGCTTGCCGCTTGGAACAAGGGAGCCGCAAAGGGGCTCGCCCAGAAGGACAGCATATTCAACGAGGCTATAGAGAAAATGTGGGTTGAACAGTGGCTCTTCTATGCCAACTCAACGAGGTTTGCCGCGGCCATGGCGGGCGCGGACTACGGGGTTTTCGCTAACGGCCGCTGGTACATGTCCAAAAACCTGCAGATGATGGCCGACTGGCTGGACTTCAAGCTGGACGTAAAGGAGAAAAAGTAAGGATGGAGGATAGTAAAATGAAAAAAATTGTTATTTTTGCCTTCAAAGGGGATCCAATGTGTTTTATCCACGTACTCCTGAATGCTCTTGACCTCCATGGCAGGGGGTATGGGGGAAAAATTGTCATAGAGGGGGAGGCTGTAAAGCTTGTCCCTGACATTGCCGGCAAAGGGCATCCTCTCCACGGTCTGTACACGGAAGCCAGAAAGGCAGATCTTATTGACGGAGTATGCTATGCATGCTCAAAAAAGCTTGGCACAGCAGATGCCGCCGCTGGGGAAGGCCTCACACTCATGAAGACAATGTCAGGCCATGCTTCAATGGCTGACTATATAAAGGATGGTTATGAAGTAGTTTCCATGTAGCGGAAAAGGGGACGGATTTATTTAATTCCTTCTCGCAACTTAACCGGCAAAAAGTGCTGAACAATCGCATCAAAGGGACGGCAAGATCGGCAAGAGATGATTTCTTCTACTACTACGAAAACAGGCTGACCGCTTACCGACTGAAACAGTGGAAATTTCATTTTTCAGAAAAGGAGAGCTACTACAGCAATGTCGAGCCACGTACTGTGCCGCTCATTTTTAATCTGCGCATGGACCCCTTTGAGAGCTATGATAATGAAGATTCTTACGGCCACCTGTTGCAAAAGGTCTCCTGGTTGCTGGCTCCCATGGGAGAACGCATGCAAGCACATCTTAAGACCCTGGCGGAATATCCACCTGTGCAGGGGAGCAAGTCTTTTGACATGTCAAATGTTGTCGAGGAGTTCATGAAGAAGGGCAGAGAATAAGCAAGCTAATATATATATGGAAAAAAACTGAGATCATCAGCCTTTAAGGAGAAACTCTTTGGTTGACACAAGCACTGTTGACTGATCCGTTCGAAGTGTGAGTGCCTGCTATTTCAAAGCATCGAGCAACATCCTTAAAGGCTGGTGAACTTGCAACCGTTTGTTATTTTGCCCAGGTTGAGGGACTTCTTGGAAATCCTCACAGCTTGGGTATAATAACAACTATCTACAGAATAAAAAATAACGTAAGTTCAGACTGGATTCAGAGATTTTTTAAAAAATACTTAATATCTGTGGCATCTTTTATTATTTGTGCACCATCATTGATGGCCCTTTTCACGGGTGATAGCCTGACGGCGGCATTAGATGCAATTGCCTTTTTGATTTTCTTGCCGCCCTGGCGGGGTAATCCTCCCATGTTCTGCCCTCCCTGCCGGTCGGGACAGCCAGGGGCTCCCCCCAGGCCTAACCCCATGAAATAACGAAGGCCTACCGACAAGACGCTGCGAAAACAACCCGAACCTACCTTTATGGTATTGAACCTACGCTGAATAGTTACAATGCGGCAAGCGAAACCTTTTTCTATATTCGGTCGGCACCAGACCGGTATGCTCCCTGAAAATCTTTCTGAAAGTGCTGCTGTCCTTGTAGCCGACTTTATTGGTAATCTCGTCGAAAGAGTGGAGTCCGTTTTCAAGGTAGCGTTTTGCCGCCTCGATCCGAATCGCCTTCTGATAGGTTAACGGGGTCTCTCCGGTAGCCGCCTTGAAACGCCGCTCCAGAGTCCGGCGGCTCATGCCGTTTTCCATGGCCAGTTCGTTATAACTTAAATCTTTATTGAAATTATCCTCTATCCATCCCTGGATGGCTAAAATCCGTTCATCGCTGTGATCCTTGCGCGACTGGAAAACTGAATATGGGGTTTGCGAATTCCTCCCGATATCGGTAACCATTGCTTTTGAGGTCTGCAACGCGACTTCACGGCCGCAATACTTTTCCACCAGATAGAGGCTTAAGTCCGTAGCGGCGTTACCGCCGCCCGAGCAGAAGAGGTCTCCTTCATCGGTAATAATACGCTCAATCTTGAGTTTTATTTGCGGGTAGCGTTTCCTGAACTGCTCCGCGAAGCCCCAATGGGTGGTCGCGCTTTTCCTGTCCAACAGGCCGGTCTCCGCCAACACGAAAGCCCCCGAACAGATCGTCGCGATATGTGTTCCTTGTTGATAGCGCTCCCGCAACCAATCGATTACCTTCACCTCGTCCGGGTTGCTCATGGTTCGGTTGATATCGGCAACCGACGAGATCACGATCAAATCAGTCTGCTTAACATCGTCGATTGACCCGTCTGCCATGATCCTGACCCCGCTCAGACATTTTAACGGTTCTCCGGTTGCCGTAACCACTTGTACGTTGAAATGCGGTATCGATTTACAATCGTTAAAATGATTCCACATCCTCCCGGTCTGAGCAAAAATATCCAGCGGGTTTATAATTGTAAACGCCATTGCATGCCTCATTGCCACTATCGTCACGTTTTTCATCATGTTTCCCCAACCAAAAATGACGTAATCAAACTTTCATATGTCATATATGCCTCTTCTAAAAAGAAAAATCAACTGCTATGTTGACACCGTTGATTTCGATTAAGCTTTAAACCAAACACGACAGGAGAAAGACAATGTCAGAAAATCAGGTAGAGCTGAACAACAATCGCAAGAAACAGAGAAACCTTCTTATGGAACTTATGCCCGATATGGCAAAACAGCTTGGAGAGCAGATTAATGAAACATTCAAGGATGGAGCTATCGATGCCAAGACCAAGCGGCTTCTGGCTCTGGCCGTATCCCTGAGCGCCGGCTGCCGGAATTGTACCCTGGCTCAAACCGAGTATGCATTAAACCTGGGCGCGACAAAAGAGGAATTTCTGGAAACCATTGCGGTCGTTGTCAGTCTGCGCGGCACGACCGGAGTTGCGGAATCGTTAAGAGTGATCCAGTTTCTGGATGAACTGGAAAAACTGTAATGGAGGAATCTAAATTGAAACCTAATCCCGAATACAGTCGGAAAATAAATGAAATCGTCAACACGAGCCCCTACCCCAGTCATATGTCGATGCGTCTTAAAAAACTCGAATTTGATCGGGCCACGGTTGCGCTTGAGATCAAAAACTGTCATTTACAACCCTACGGGATTGTCCACGGCGGGGTCTTGGCGACCCTCATCGATACGGCGACATTCTGGGCCGTTTTTATGCGGATTCCCGAAGAAGACGGCCTCGTAAATATCGATCTAAAACTAAACTACCTTCAGGCTGTAGACAAGGGCAATCTGATTGCCAAAGGTTATGCAATCAGGTCCGGCAGATCGATAAGTTACGCCGAAGCGAAAGTTTTCGACCAAGATGGCGAGCTTATCGTTCACGGCACGTCAACTTTGAAGGTCTTACCCGGAAAAGGTTTGAAAACCGGCGTCAAAAAGTTTATTTAGGGCGCTAATGCGGGCACAAATCCCGCAACCCAAAAAAGTTTTTGCGGCCCGCACCACGGGCACTTCCTTCGGTCGCAAATAAGTACTCTTATCAGGTTCTAAAAATTCCAAATGAGGAAATTATGAAATTTACTCCCGGATTGATGAAACTCCTGCTTAATTTTTATCCGCCATATCTAGGCGCCGGGGTGCGGGTTTCACATATCAGCAGTGATTGGCGTGAGTTGCATGTTTCGATGTCGCTGAAATGGTTCAACCGGAATTACGTCGGCACCCATTTCGGCGGCAGTCTCTACTCGATGATAGATCCCCATCTGATGCTACTTTTGATCCAGATATTGGGGAAGAAATATCTGGTTTGGGACAAGGCTGCGAATATCGAATTCGTCAAGGCAGCAAAAAGCAGGGTAACTTCAATAATCAGGATTACAGATGAGGATCTCAACCGGATAAGAACGGAGACTGAAAACGGCGAAAAATTCTTTGCCGATTTTCCGGTCGAGATAAGAGACGAAGACAATCACCTGGTTGCGAAAATCACAAAAACGCTTTATGTACGAAAGAAACAAACTGGAGACTGATTTACAATGCTACAACCGCAAATGCCGTCATACTTGGATGAGACGGAAGGCGCTAAAGTCCCAGCGGGAATGACGCCTACATATAACAGCATATAACAGTATAACAGTATAACAGGGGACGTTGTTGATTTTTTGATATTTGTCCCAGAATTTGGGAAATGTGAATATCGTTTTTGTAAAATCCAAACACAACAATAATTTATCGGCATAAATCGTCGATAAATTGCATACAGAATCGACCGCGAACAGCCGCTCGTTTTTTTAGCTATTTCGCCCCGGCCGTTCGCCAGGAGGAGATGACTTATGGCTCACAACACTTTAAGCCGGTCAGGTTATCGCGAACTGGCTGATCGGCTGAACCGCTTTCCTCAGGGTGCCCCGCCTTCTGAACTGCTTTTTAAAATCCTGAGTATGCTTTTCAGTGAAAAAGAGGGCCGTCTGGTGGCACTTCTGCCGGTCAAACCCTTTACGGCCCGGCAAGCCGCCCGTATCTGGAAGATGGATCTGAGCAGCACCCGAAAGCTGCTGGAGACTCTGGCCGGCCGGGCGATTCTGGTTGATATCGAGCAAAATGGAGAATCGACTTATGTGCTGCCGCCGCCGATGGCAGGTTTTTTCGAATTCTCTTTGATGCGAATCCGCGATGACCTTGACCAGAAGGCCTTGAGTGAGCTCTTTTATGAATATATGAATGTGGAAGAGGATTTCATCAAGGCACTTTTCACCCAGGGTCAGACCCAACTGGGGCGAACCTTTGTTCAGGAGGCCGCCCTCTCCCGGGAAAATGCCCTCCAGGTTCTGGATTATGAACGGGCCTCCGAAGTTATCAAAAGGGCCACTCATCGGGCCGTCGGAACCTGTTACTGCCGGCATAAAATGCAGCATCTTGGTAAGGCCTGCGAAGCGCCGCTGGAGATCTGCCTGACCTTTAACAATGTCGCCGCATCGCTTATCAAACACGGTCATGCCCGGCCTCTGGATGAAACAGAAGGTCTTGACCTGCTGCGTCAGGCTTACGAACATAAACTGGTGCAGTTTGGAGAGAATGTCAGAGAAGAGGTTGCTTTCATCTGCAACTGCTGCGGCTGCTGCTGTGAAGCGATGATCGCGGCCCGCCGTTTTGCCATCTTAAACCCGGTTCATACCACCAATTTCATACCGCAGGTAAATGAGTCCGAATGCAACGGCTGCGGCCAATGTGTAACCGCCTGCCCGGTGGAGGCCATGACCCTGGTTTCAGCCAACAATCCGGCCCGTCCCAAGCTGAAAGTGGCAAAATTAAATGAAGATATCTGTTTAGGATGCGGGGTTTGCGTGAGAAGCTGCAGCCGGAACCTGATCGAGCTTAAATCCCGGCCCCGGCGGGTTATCACACCGCTGAACAGCACCCACCGGGCGGTGGTTATGGCTCTGGAGCGGGGAAAACTACAGCACCTGATTTTTGACAACCGGGTATTATGGAGTCATCGGGCCCTGGCCGGGGTTCTGGGGGTCATTCTCAAACTGCCGCCCATCAAACAGGCTCTGGCCAGTCAACAGGTAAAATCACGCTATCTGGAAGCCCTGATAAATCGCCTCGGGATCTGAAAGCGGCCCGGCGTTAAGCAAGACCCCGCTTCCGGCTCAGGATCAGGGCCAGAACCAGAGCGCCGACGAGCCAGCCGAGGCCGATCAGCAGCAGGGCCGAAGCCGGGTAGCCGCCGTAGCAGGATGAAAATTCGTTGACCAGTGCAAAACCGATGACCAGAGTCAGGAGAATCGGGGTCAGATATTTAATCAGAAAATCCCAGAAACGCGGCAGGCCGACCTTACCGACCCGGTTGACATGCTCACGGGCCAGAGCCGCCTTGAGAACCCAGCCGACAAAGAGACATTCCGCAATCCCGCCTGTAAGCAAGCCGTAGTTATTTATAAAATGATCAACTATATCCAGGATATAGAGCCCGGCCCGGGTGGTAAAGATGATACTGCCCAGGGCCCCGATAAGACAGACCACGGTCACCGTCCGGCCCCGGCTGAAACCGAATTTATCAATCAGTGAGCCGCAGAAAGCCTCGACCAGAGAGATCGCCGAGGAGAGCCCGGCCATGATCAGTACCAGAAAGAAAAGCAGGCCGAAGATAGTTTTACCGGCCGGCAGCTGGTTAATGGCCTCGGGATAGACGACGAAGGCGAGCCCCGGCCCGCTCTTGATCGCCTCGGCGAAAGGCACCCCTTTACTCAAGGCGATAAAACCGATTGTCCCGAAAACGGCAAAACCGGCCACAAAAGAGTAGAGACAGTTCAGCACCGAAGTGATTAAAGCGTTGCCGACGATATCGGTTTTTTGCGGCAGATAGCTGGCGTAGGTGATCATGATCCCGAAACCGAGCGACAGGGTGAAGAAAATCTGCCCGAAGGCGGCCACCCAGACCTTGCCGCCGGCGGCGGTTAAAGGATTTATCCGAGCCCAGTCGGGCGACAGGTAGTGCTCCTTGATCGCCGCCAGGGCACCCGGCAGCTGCATGGACCAGCCCACCAGAATCAGGGTCAAAACCACCAGCAGCGGCATAAAGATAAGACTCGCTCTTTCAATCCCCTGGTTGACCTCGCGGAAACAGATCGCCCAGCATGTCAGCCAGGTCAGCAGGGTACCGAACAGAATCGGCCAGCGGATACCGCCGAGCTGGTAAACCCCGTCGCTGATCTGGAGAAACTGCGACATAAAGAAGGTGCCGGTGTCGGCCCCCCAGGCCTGAGTGAAGGAGAAGACAAAATAGTTCATGCACCAGCCGATGACCACGGCATAGAAGAGATTGATGCCGAAAAAGGCGATCGTCGGCATCCACCAGCCGATCGCCTCCCATTTCGGTGAAATCCGGGAAAAAGCGAGCGGCGGCGCCCCCTCCTCCCGATGACCAAGTGAGTATTCAAGAATCATCAACGGGATTCCGGCGAGAACCAGGGCCACGGAATAGGGTACGAGAAAAGCCCCGCCGCCGTTCTCGTAAGCCATGTAGCCGAAACGCCAGATATTACCCAAACCGACCGCCGAACCGATGGCGGCCATCAGAAATCCGATCTTGCTTCCCCAGTGGCTGCGTTGTGTCATATTCTCTTCTCACATCGGAGAAAGAGAGAATCAAATCCCTTTTCCCCGCTAAAAACCCAGGCTTCAGTGCAAAGATATCAAACAGTCTTCCGCTATCTGTCCGAAAAGGTATAATCTACAGCTGAAATATCGTCAAGTCCGGAATCTCGCCGGCAAACTCTTATTTTGCACTGATCAATCCAATTTTATTACCAGGCGGATCATTTACGAGTACCAATGAAAAACACTGAAGTAAACAAAAAAAGAGCTCAAAAAGGGCGGTCACCCTTTATTGAGCTCTTTTTAATGTACTAATTTTCAGCACTAAGCCTGATTAACCCTCGGAGATAGCATCTACCGGGCAGGCTTCCATACAGGAACCACAATCAATACAAGCATCGGTTATCGTATAGAAATCATCACCTTCGGTAATTGCATCTTCGGGACACTCTTCCGCACAGGAACCACAAGCCGTACACTCATCAGGATCAATTTTGTGCATCTCATTCACCTCTTAAAAAGATTGTTAAAACGATTCATTCTGCTTCACCTGAAGCTCAATATAACACCATACATTTTCGCCGTCAAATATTTTATCAATCATAACAGCGATTTACACATAACCTCAATCTTAAATGGAAGGTATTGAAATAAATAATGAAATCGCCCCAGAGAAGCTGATGGCAACTCTTTGCAAGCAAAAAAAATCAACTGCGTCTATACGTCAATTTATACCGGTCCCCAATAAACCTACCGACAATGGAACTGCAGTTTGCGCCAGAGAGGTTGTACCGTCTTCAATAACTATTCTGTCGATGACCACGGTCCCCGCAGTAATCATTAAAGATCCGCCGATTTCCGACTGACCGCCGCTATTGCTGCCGTAATCCTGATCCCAGCCGCCGGACAAAACCACGGCCACATCTTTGTCAAAAATCAGCTCCTCAAAAAAAAGTTCCGCCCGGATCAATATCTTTCGGTAGCTCTGGGAATCCTGATAGGCATCATCTATAGTCGAATAACAGGTTGTGTGATTACTGCAGACACCATCCCGGGCAACATAGGCTTCACCCCATGAAGAACAGGGATCGAAAACGTTCATAACAATAATCTCCGCATAGTTATACGAACGATCGAACGGCCCTTGATAGGGCCCGCCATTAGCCCGGCCGATACCGAGAAAGCCCTCCCGACCAACAACCCCGCTGTTGTCATTATAGGGATACCACAAGATCGCGTGACGATGCCCCCATCCGCAGCAACCACCGTCATCATACATCCACATATAGACTGAGCGCTCAATCGGCAGGGGGATATAGTTACCGGTTGTTACAAAAACTGCCAGATTTTCCGCGACACCAAGAAATTCGGAACAGGCGCCGATAGCCGGATTATCTGCAAGCCTCTCCCAGGGATTCCGACCATCTTCTTCATGTCCGAAGACATCATGATCGAAAAGGTAATCGGCATAATATTGGGCCACACTCCCGACATTATTTTCGAGACCGGTCAAGGGAAGCAGACCGCGATCCTGCCGTTCAGCATTTATCAACCAGAGCGCTTTATCACCGTCGGACATGCCGTCCCAAACTGTTTGCAGCGGCATTGCCATCCCGGGAAGAGAGATTCCCAACTCACTGTTTTCATGTTGCCGGGCGGCATCAAAAGCACTCTTGATATCAGCTACGCCGCTCATACCGGCGGACCAGCTAAAATCTGACAACGGATCATCGGGAAATGCGGAAAACAGATCGGGCGGCGCACCGCAATGAAACAGCAAGATAACGACCAGAAAAATTACGCATCTTTTAAGAATATGCAGATTCATCAACAAAGTCCCGTATTTTACTCCTATAAATCCATGGTTCATCTTAAGCGATAAGATGTTTGCAATAAAAATGCCACTTTTCAAACCCTTGAAAGCTGCCGGCAGTAACAGATAAACACCCTGTAATTATTGATATTTCCTATCAACTCAAAGAAATCACTCTCATATCATGATTTACAAAAATAGACCACCTACACCTTTTACGTAATTTTATTGACATAAAAAAACCCGATTTCGAAAACAACTTTTCGTAATCGGGCATAAGCAAGCCGCTGCAACTATGCTAAGCGATAAAGTTAGCGACATCTATTAACTGCGAAGCTGCATTTTTAACTCCCCCCTATTGAGCCTCTTTGCGTTTCTCTTCATCCCGAATTTCCCGACGCAGGAGTTTGCCGACCTTAGATTTTGGCAGCATGTCGCGAAACTCTATGTAGTGGGGAATCTTGTAGGGAGCCAGGCGTTTTCTACACCAGCCGCTTAAGGTCTGGCCGTCAACCCCCTTGGCATCCTCCTTGAGCACGACAATCGCCTTGATGCGCTCACCGCAACCGGGATCGGGAATCCCGACCACACAGGCTCCCATAACCGTGGGATGATCCTGGAGAACCGCTTCAATCTCGGAGGCGGAAATTCGGTAGGCCTTGTATTTAATCGTATCCGCGGTTCTTTCGACAAACTGGATCTCGCCATTTTCGGTCAGGCAGACATAATCTCCCATCCTATAAAAAATATCAGCCCCGATCCTGACATAAGAAAGCTCGGTCTCTTCCGGTTTATTCCAGTAGCTTTTATTAGTATATTCAGAAGTCACCAACAGTTCTCCGGTTTCACCGACAGCAACCTCCTTAAGGGTTTCGGGATCAACCACCAGACAACGGCGTGAGGACAAAACCGCACCGACCGTCCGGGGGTCTGGTTCCCGGTCTAGGCGGCTGTAGGTTAAATGGCCGACCTCGGTGGAGCCGTAGACCTGATAAAGGGGGTGATGCGTCAACTCCCGCCAGCGTTTGAAGATCTCGCCCGGCAGCACATCCCCGCCGCAGTAACAATATTCAAGAGAAGAGATATCGTAATCTGTAAGCCGGTCATTTTCCAGAATCATCCGATAAAGAGCCGGCACTCCGAGCATCCAGCGCACCTTAAAGCGTTCGATTTCTCTTAAAACGGCATCAACCTCCGGCACCGGCATCAGCACTGTGGTTATGCCGAAATTAAGCCCGGCGGCCAGAAGAAAGCCCTTGGCCATAATATGAAACAGGGGGTTGACCATAATCATGGTATCCCCGTTCGGATCGATATAGTCACGAAAAACCTCCATGACATCGTCGATATAGGAAACCTCACTGACGTGACTGCCGGGTACCCCTTTGGGGAAACCGGTGGTCCCGCCGGTATACATGATATAAGCAAGGTCATTAACCGCATCAATCTCAACGGCGGGCGGCTCGGGCGGTGCCGCCCGCAGGATATCGCTGAAACTGTAGATATTTTCTCCTTTAACCGTACTGCCCCGGGGAATTCGATCCACCAGGGTACCGAAGATTTTCTGCCAGGTATAGAGCAGATCGGTGAGATTGGTGACAATAATCCGCTTCAACGGATACTGGCGGTCGACCTCCTTGACATAACCGAAATTGGTATCCATGCAGATCACGGTCTCGACCCCTGCATCCTTAACCATATAAAGCAGTTCATGCGAGGTGTAGATCGGCGAAACCGGCACGACCACGGCTCCCAGTTTCTGAATCGCAAAATTGGCGATAACCCACTGCGGCGAATTGCCCATGTAGATCATCACCTTGTCCTGATGCCCCACCCCCAGACGATGCAGGGCGGTCGCGAACTTATCGATCAACTGCATCAGAAAACGATAGGAAAACCGGCGCCCGAGATAGATCAGAGCTATCCTCTCCGGATACTTCTGGCAGACCTCGGCAAAAGCCGTAAACGTATAAGTTTTACTGTAACCCATTTTAGACCCCGAAATATGCCGCTTTGACATCCGGATTATCGAGCAGTTCCGGGCCGGAACCGGACATCACCCCGGAACCGTTCTCCATGATATAGGCGTAATCGACAATCGGAATAACCGGCCGGGCATACTGTTCGGTAACGATAATCGAGATCTTTTTAGTCTCCCGGATAAGCTTTACTGAATTCATGACCACCTGCTGATACGCCGGGCTCAGACCCAGCAACGGTTCATCTAAAAGCAGCAGTTTGGGCTGAGCCATCAGGGCCCGGCCGATGGCCGCCATCTGCTGCTCGCCGCCGCTTAAAAAGCCGGCCGGCCGGCGCAACAGTTTTTTTAATGGAGAAAAGATATCCAGAACATAACCCAGAGTATCCTTAGCCTCCTGCCGGGTCGCCATATAGGCCCCGATCTTGAGGTTCTCAAGAACACTGCTCTCGGGAAAAAGCCGCCGTCTTTCGGGACAGAGAACAATCCCGAGACGGGCTCGAAGATGAGGCTTTAAGTCGCTTATCTCCTGCCCCTCAAAGCTTACCTTCCCCATCACGGTAATCTGTTCCCCCCCCCGCATCTTCTCCTTTATTTTCTGATCGAGAATAATTCCGGAGAGGGTATACATCAGGGTCGATTTACCGGCGCTGTTGGCTCCGAAAACCCCGACAATCTGATTATGCCCACAGTTTAAGGCGATATTGTTCAGAGCCAGCATGTTTTCATAAAAAACCATCAGGCCTTCGGCAGTCAGCATCTCAAATCTTCTCCTTAGGCTCCAAGGTAGGCTTCCTTAACCTTGTCATTGGCCATTACCTCTTCCGGCGTACCTTCGATGATTTTATCACCATAACTGATTGCCATCACCCGTTTGGCCACCCGAAACAGCTCTTTCAAGCGATGTTCAATCATAATAATTGTGACCCCGGATTTATTAAGCTTTTCGATCAATGGCACCATTGAAGCGATCTCACTCATACTTAGCCCGGAAAAAACCTCGTCGCAGATCAACAGGTCGGGATTCAAAGCCAGACAGCGAGCCAGCTCCAGACGTTTTAGGTAACCGGTCGGCAACGTCCCGGCGAGTTTATAGGGAACCTTTGATTCACGCTCAAAACCGACCTCTTCAAGTAGATCCAGCGCAATGATATTGCGGTCACCATGGCGCCCGCCGCCGCGCCAGCCGCCGGTTTTCCGGGCCCGGGGCCCGTAGAGTGGAATAATCAGATTTTTATAGGCGGGCAGGCTGCTGTAGGGCCGCATAATCTGGAAGGTACGGCAGATACCCAGATTGACAATTCTGTGCGGCTGCATCCCCTGAATATTGCGCCCGTTGAAAACAATGGCCCCGGAGGTGGCTTTGATAAAACCGGTAATACAGTTTATCAGCGTGGTTTTCCCCGATCCGTTGGGCCCGATGACCCCCAGGATCTCTCCTTTACTGATACTGAAGTTGATATCATGCAGGGCTGTGACCCCGCCGAATTTCTTGGTCAGATTCTTAACCGTCAACATCATATCTGTACCCATCGCTCAAACTGGCTGTACTTCCGGGCCAGATAGTTGAGCAGGCCCTCACCCTTGATGACAATAACCAACGTCAGAATCAGGGAGTAAACGACAATGCGCAGAGGTCCGAAAGCCCGCAGTGCTTCCGAAAGCGGCACCAGCAGAATCGCTCCCAGCACGGCTCCCAGCAGGGACCCGCCGCCGCCGACGACAGTGGCGGCAATCGGAATAATCGAAAAATCAAGCGCAAACATCGAAAGCCCGGCCCACATGTAGATATGGGCTAGGTAGGCCCCGGCGAAACAGCCGAGAAAAGCAGCATAAAATATGGCTTGAGCCTTGATAAAGGTGATATTGATCCCGGACGCCCGTACCGATTGATCGTTGTCCTTGATGCCTTTGATGACCAGACCGATATCCTCTACGGCCAGCCGCCGCAGGACAAAAAGAAAGAGCAGGGTGGCGATAACCAGATAGTACTGCTCCACCCAGGGGTTGGCAAACCCGGCAATATCCATCATGCCGTTGGTACCGCCGAAAAGCTCAAAGGCCTCAATAATCCGGGTCATCATCAAAGGATACATCAGGGTTATAATGGCGAAATAGACCCCCCGCAAAGGCAGGCAGGGCAACAGCATCAGGGTACATAAAGCCGCTCCTAAAAGAGCCGCCAGCGGGATTGAAAAAAAGGGCGAAAGCAGCAGGTATTTATTCAGTAGAGCGGCACCGTAGCCCCCGACCCCGACAAAGAATGAGCCCCCGAGACAGACCAGGCCGACATAGTTGGCAAGAAAGTCGAAAGC
The DNA here is from genome assembly GCA_024763535.1 of Thermodesulfobacteriota bacterium. Lineage (GTDB taxonomy): Bacteria > Desulfobacterota > Anaeroferrophillalia > Anaeroferrophillales > Tharpellaceae > Tharpella. The sequence continues at coordinate 3,356 of JANTFH010000050.1, read as the reverse complement.
CATTGATAAAAGCGCATAGATACAGACAACCAGCAGAACCTTCTGCCAGTAGGGAAAGAAATGGAGCACCAGCGGCGCCAGCAGCAGGCCGCCGATAAGCAGAGCCCGGGGCGCGATCAGATAGGATATCTCCCGCCATGATGAGAGAGCATAAATACCATCGGAGCGGATTTTAATCCCACGGTCGATCCTCTCTTTACGCATTCCTGTTTTCATATTATTCATACTCTCTCTTCGAGCTCTTTATGTTTACCAAAAAATCCGGAGGGTTTCAGAATCAGGGTCGCGATAATCGCGGCCAGAGTCACCACCATCTGAAACTGGGTAGCCAGATAGGTAACCGTTATCACCTGAAGAAAGCCTAAAACAAAGGCCGCCAGGATAGTTCCGCCCCAGCTGCCGATGCCTCCGACCATGCAGACGGCCAGGGCAAAAATCAGGGTATTGTAACCAGCCTCAACAACAATACTGCCAAGCGGGAAAAGCATCAGGGCGGCCAGACCGGACATGGCTGAGCCCAGAGCCATCGCCAGAGTCGCGGTCATATCGGAATCGATGCCCAGCATCATCGCCGCCCGTTCATCTTGGGCAATCCCGCGCAGTGCCAGGCCGGTCCGGGTAAACTTGGTGAAGGCCCAGACTGCGGCCAGCATTACCAGACCGACACCCACCACCAAAAGGCGCTGATAATCGATCGGCACATCGGCGATAAAAACCATACCTTCTTTCAATACCGGTAGCGTAAAGGTGTTCCCTTTGAACCCTAGCCAGCGAAAGGTTTCGATCAGGGCCACACCAATGGCGTAAGTGGCAATAATCTCATTCATGTTCATACCGCGAATCCGTTTCAGGATAAATTGATAGATGGTAACTCCGACCAGAGCGGCACAGATCAGTGAGAGCAGTGCCGCCGGCAGAAAAGGCAGGCTGAGTTTATGCATCATGATCCAGGCGACAAATCCGGTAAAGACGAAGATCGCACCATGAGCAAAATTGGGTAGACGGCTGGTGCCGTAAACCAGAGTAAAGCCGAAAGCTATAAGAATCAGTTTAAAACTGTTAACGGTTCCGTAAATTAAAATTTCCACCAGCAGACCTCACGTCTTGCCCGACATTTCTATGTCCGGCAGAGGATTTACATCCCTGAACTGCAGGGCCGCAGAGGAAGCCTCCTCCACGGCCCCACAGACCGTCTCAATCAGACCGCATCGTACTCTAAGCCGAAGCTGTCAGCATAGATTACCGGCTCCCGGCGCCGGCTGGCGGGTATATCACCTAAAGCCTTGCCGACAAAGAGCAGGCCGACCAGCTCGAGATTTTCCGGTACGGCGATAATCGGTTTAACCGCGCCGGGATCAAAAAAAGTAAACCAGAGGCTGCCGTAACCTAAGGTTGTGGCAGCCATCATCATATTCTGCATACAGGCCGAACCGGCCTGTATGCTGCCGGTCGGCTGATTGAAAAAAGTTCCGAGACCACCCTTTGCCGGATCGACAACGACGGCGATAACCAGCGGGGCCTCCTCCATAAAATCAATGCTGAAGCCCCCGACCCAGCCGGGGCCGCCTTGATCAAGCACCGCCTGCTTGGCCTCTTCCCCCGCCTGACGCAACTTTTTTTTGATCTCGGCGGAGGTAATGACAACAAATGACCAGGGCTGTTGGTTTAGAGGATTGGGCGCCTGCTGCCCGGCTTTGATAATCGTCCTGATTTCAGTCGGGCTCAAGGCTGATTCCGACTGAAATGAACGACAGCTTTTACGCTCCTGCATTAATGAAAACAGTTCCATAAAATTCATGACGACAACCCCCCTATTTCATCCAAGGCGGCAACAGAACCTTTCCGGTCGCCCCGGCTGCAGGGAAAAATTGAACCCGCTTGCCGTTCTGCCACTGAAACATACAGCCGGTCGCTCCCTTTTCAGGATCGTCGGCCGGAACAATCTGATGATTTTTGGCAAATTTCATCCGACCGTAAACCCCCATCATATCCTGGGCTTCAAGTGCCTTGATTACCGCGTCCGAATCCAGGCTCCCGGCTTTTTCGATCGCCTCTTTCAACTGGTAGACCGCCATATAACTGGAGGAAGTTCCATAACCCTCCGGCTCAAGACCCCATTTCTGCTTATAGGAATCGACAAACTTCATCGTCCAGGGGGTCATAGTTGAAGGCACATTGCCGCCGTTAACGACATCAACAATCGTAAATTCGCAGTTGCCTTTGGTTGCATCCCAGAAATTCGGTTGTTCAGCCGCTGACATGAAACCCATAGGCACACATTTCATCCGCATATTCTTCCACTGCTTCAGCAGAATTGCCGACTCCGGCATATCCATCCAGATAAACAGGACTTCGGCTTTCAGGCGGCGGGCTTTCAAAAGACCCATGGAGAAATCGGTGGCTCCGGTGGGATAGATTTCCTGTCCTAAAACCTCCCATTTGCCGGTACCTTTCAAGAGCTTGGAGATAAAACCGCCGGCTTTACGGGCATGGGCTACATCCTGCACCATAATAAAGGCTTTCTTCAAACCATACTCGCTGTTTAACTGATTAAAGACCTTAATCATATCCTTGCCGATGGTAATGATCTCGGAAGAGTTGCGAAAACAGTATTTATACTTTTCATAATCCTTGCCGATCCGCTTGTGGTAGCCCGGGCTCAAGACCCCGGTGGTGACGATCGAAACTTTCTTGTACTTGTTAAGAAGATCCATAACCGCCATCGCCGCTTCCGAGCGTACCGGCCCGCCGACAATAAAATCGGCCTTTTTTTCAAGAATAAGTTTCTCCACCCCGAGCAGAGCTTCACTGACCGGAACACCGGGCTCCAACGACCGGGTGTCTATAACTTCTACCTTGAACGGATGAGCCGCTCCGTCATATTTAACGCCGCCGGCCCGGTTAATCTCATCAACCGCCAGCTTAATTCCTCTTTCTGCATCCCAGCCGTAGAGAAAGGCCGTCGACAACGGACAACCTAAAACAATCGGTTTAGCCGCAGCTCCGACCATACCGGGAGTACCCATCACCAGCAACGCTATTATCAACCAGACAAATCTTTTAGCAACTCGCATAACACACCTCCCCTGAAATCAATCATACATTAACCTGCCGTAAGGAAATACCTTTTCCCAAGTTTTATGGTAGAGCAAAGAGCATACCATAAAACTTTATTCTATCTTGAACGAAGAGAGAAAACTTCTCAAGGTTCCATGAAAACCTTTATATACATATCTACATCCTGATAATTAAGACAATCAAGCCGTATCTTTTCTTTATAAAAAGGTTCTATTAATATGAAAAAGGGGAAGGAAAAAGGTGGTTATCAATTTTCCAGATGGAAAATTTTTTTCCAG
>JANTFH010000049.1 GCA_024763535.1 Thermodesulfobacteriota bacterium | reverse complement strand
AAGTGAGGTTGAAGATGATGAGTACAAGGAGTTTTATAAACATCTTGCTCATGACTGGACTGATCCGCTGGATGTTATTCATGTAAATGCGGAAGGAATTTTAGAGTATAACGCCCTGATGTATATCCCCGGGCAGGCGCCTTTCGATCTTTTTACGCCGGAGAATAAATCCGGTATGCAGCTCTATGTCCGTAACGTTTTTATTATGGATAATTGTGAAGAGTTGATGCCGGTCTATCTTCGTTTTGTCAAAGGTGTGGTCGATTCGGCTGATATCTCGCTCAATGTTTCACGCGAGATTCTCCAGCACGACCGGATTGTCGGCAAGATTAAGAAGAATCTCGTGAAAAAGGTTCTCGAACGCCTGGCGGTTATGCTCAAGGATGAGCGTGAAACTTATATCAAATTCTGGGAAATATTCGGTCAGGTTCTGAAAGAGGGGCTGCACAGCGACTTTGAGAATAAAGAAGCGATTGCGGATCTTCTGCTGTGTTCTTCGACTGCCGGAGATGATCTGATAACTCTTAAGGAGTATATCGAAAGAATGCCGGAAGAGCAGAAGGAGATCTACTACATTACCGGTGAAGATCGCGAAGCTCTGATCGCCTCTCCCCATCTCGAAATCTTTAAGGATAAAGGTTTTGAGGTACTGCTCCTGACCGATCCGGTTGATGAATGGGTAATTCAGGGGCTCCATGAGTATAAGGAGAAAAGTCTCAAGTCGGTTGTTAAAGGTGATGTTGATCTGCAGAGTGAAGAGGAAAAGAAAGAGAGTGAAGAAGAGCTCAAGAAAGTGGCCGATAAGTATGCCGAGTTGATCAAATTTATTAAAACCAGCCTTGGTGAAGATAAGGTCGCCGATGTCCGGATTTCGCAGCGTCTGACCGGCAGCCCGGTCTGTCTGGTTGCCGGCGAGCATGATATGAGTGCGAGCATGGAGCGGATCTTGAAAGCCGCCAACCAGCCGGTGCCGCCGAGTAAGCGGATTCTGGAGATCAACGCCAATCACGAACTGCTGCAGAAAATGCGGGATCTGTTTGACAGCAAAGGTGAGAGTGATGACTTAAAAGAGTTTGCCGAGCTGCTCTATGACCAGGCTCTGTTGACGGAAGGCTCCAAGGTGGTATCTCCGGAGACTTTCTGCAGTCGTCTGACCAAACTGATGCTCAAAGCCGTATCAGCTTAAAATCTGCGGATGTGATAAAGAGAGTTGACTTTTTGCCTGCTTGTTAACTATGGAAAGGGGAGTAGAGAAATCTACTCCCCTTTTTTTATTTTTATCCTCAAATGGAGAAACTATTGTCTGTATCACCTGCGCTTGTCCCCCGGGTTTTGATTGAAACTTTAGGTTGTAAAGTGAACTTTTACGAAAGTCAGGGTCTGGCTGCGGGGTTTCGCCGGGCCGGTTGGCAGGTGGTAAAGCGGGGTCCGTGTGAAGCCGTGGTGATTAACAGCTGCGCGGTGACGGCTGAGGCCGGGCGTCAGAGCCTGCAGGCCGCAAGACGGGCTTTGAAACGCTATCCTGAGGCTTTGGTGGCCTTGACCGGTTGTCAAGTGGTGGCCGATCCGGAAACCGTTTCAGAGGTTGCGGGTCTTAAGGCAATTTTCGGTAATCGCGGGAAAAAAGAGCTGGTCGAAGAGCTGACTAAGCAATTTTATGAAGCTTCTGAAGATTCATTTACAGGTGATCCGCTGAAGGTTTCCGGTGAACTTGAGATTGACCTTCTCCGGGCCGATTCCGACCGGGGCCGGAGCCGGGCTGTGGTCAAGATCCAGGATGGCTGCAACTCCTTCTGTCGCTACTGTATCATTCCCTATCTGCGCGGCCGCTGCCGCAGCCTGGAGCCGGAGAAGGTTCTGAGTGAATGCCGGGAGCTGGTCGCCGCCGGTTTTCGCGAAGTCGTTCTGACCGGGATTCATATCGGCCGCTATGGCGACGATATGGGGAAAAAATTCAGTTTGACAACGCTGCTTATGCAGCTTATGGAAAAATTTCCTGAGTTAAGAGTTCGTTTAGGGTCGCTGCAGCCGCATGAGATTACCCCGGAAATCATCGCTATGCTGCTTGATCCCGGGGTCTCTCTCTGTGAACACCTGCATCTGTCGCTGCAGTCAGGCAGTGACCGGGTTTTGGGGGCGATGGGCCGGCCATACCGCCGCTCTGAGATTGAGGAGATTTTTGCCGGACTGGTTCCGGGAGCCGTCCGTATAGCTGTCGGTTGTGATCTGATTACCGGTTTTCCGGCTGAGACCGAAACCGCTTTTGTCGAAACTTTTGAATTGGTGCAGGCCTCTCCGCTTACCTATCTGCATGTTTTTCCATATTCCCCGCGCCGGGGAACGGTCGCGGCTTCCTGGCCGGATCGGGTAGCGCTTGTGGATAAGCGCCGGCGGGCGCAGGAGCTTGCGGTTTTAGGCCGGGAAAAGCGGGAGCATTTTGCCCGGGCCAATATCGGAAAACCGCTAAAAGTCCTGCTTGAGAGTCGTAAGGATAATCATTCTGCCGGAGCCGCCTGGTTCGGGCACAGTCGCAACTATCTGCCGCTTCTTATACCGTTATCAGAGGTTCCAGCCGGATCTCCGGCCGGTTCTGAAATCGTCGTCATTCCCCGGAAACTGGAAGTTAATCAGCTCATCGCGACCGTCCCTTAGAAGAATATCCATCCTGCGAAGCAGCTTTTTTATGGTGTTGTATCCGTTGCTTCACCCTCTAAGCGCAGCTTTTTAAGCTGTGCTAAGGCCTCGGGTGAGAGCGAACTTAAATGGATATCACGCTGCGGGAAAGGAATGGCTATTCCGGCCTCTTTCAATTTCTTAAAGAGAGCGAAATAGTAGTCACTGGTGATCCCGGAGCCGCTTTGTAAAAATGCTATCCGGCACCAGGGCCGGAGTGAGAAGTCGAGGCTGTTGTCGCCGAAACCTTCAAAAAAGACCCGCAGCGGATGCATGAAATCCTCCCGTGTGATATCGACTTCGCGGGCGGCTTCGATGGCCAGTTTTGTTACCTCTTCGGGGTCGGAATCGTAACTGACACCGAAGGGTATTTTGAGCCGGCGCCAGTCATCCCCATAGGTCCAGGTTTCAACCCGGTTGGCAATCAGATCGGAGTTGGGAACAATCGTATCTACCCCTTCGAAATTTCTGATGATCGTCGTTCTGATCGACATCTTTTTAACCTTGCCGATAACCCCGTCTTTCAAGTTTATATAATCGCCGATTTTAACTGATTGTTCAGTCAGGAGAATAATGCCGCTGATGAAGTTGTTGGTGACCGTCTGCAGGCCGAAACCGATACCCACCCCGAGAGCTCCAAGGACAATACTGAGCTGGCTGAGATCAAGACCGGCGCTGGAAAGTATGATTAGGCTGCAGATAACCAGGCTGATGTAGTAGCCCAGAGTGGTAATCGAATTGATTGACCCGGTAGACATCCCCGCTTTCTTCTCGAGTAGATCAGTAATCTTGCGGCGAAACAGGCGCAATAGAAAAAGGCCGAGGACGGAAAGAACTATGATCCTTAAGATAACCGCCATGGTTACGGTTGAGGTGCCGATTGAAAATAGTGGGTAGTAGAGCGCGTTCAGGGTTGATTTTTTTAACTCGGCAAACTGCAGCACACCCCACAGGCGGACTCTTTCACTTTTACTGGATATAGCCTTGCTCAGTTGTAAAACCCGGTCTATGTCAAATTTAAGGTTCTGAATGTCAAGGCTGTTACGGGAGAGTTCAAAGATCAATTTGTCGATATTTTCAATAGTTTTCTTAGCCTGCCGACCCAGATTGTTGACTTTATGCAGTTTTTCTCCGGGCGGAGTTGCGGTTCTTAAATTATTAATGATGGCCAGTTTGTGCACCAGATTTGAGCGGGCCAGAGTGGTTTCGGATGTGGTTCTGATTAAGGCTTCCAGACTGAGATCAAGTTCTCTGCTGTGCTGCGACCAGGTTTTGATGAAATTGCTAAGGTGGTTTTTCCTCGACTCTTCGGCATAACTTTTCAGCCAGTCGAGCCGATATTCACTTTTATCGAGTGTGGTTTTCTTGTTCAAGCGCTGCTGTTCAATCAGATGAATCCGGAGGGTTAGAGCATTAAGGATCAATTCCAGTCGTTCCCGCTCTATCTGCAGATTCTCCTGCGACTTGGAAGTGGCTTTCTCCGGGTTGGCTTTGGACTTTGCCGCGATCTTGTCAAAACGGGTTTCATAGATAAGGTGGCGGCGGTTGAGATCCTGGTATTCTGCACTGGTTGAAGTTGTGGTGTTTTTTAGTTCTTTAAGTCTCTGATCATAAATCTGTTGAGCTTTTTTTACATCTTCAGGGGTGACTGTAAGCTGTCTGAATGCCTTTTTAATCCATTTATCGGCCGCTTTCCGGCGGCCGTAAAGATTGGTGAGCTGGGTTTCGAGTTTTGGTTTTCTGATATGCAGGAGTGCGTATTCACACTGCAGGCTTAAAAGCTTGGCAAATGTTTCATAAAGCAGTAACTGATCTTCCTGTACAGTTTTCTGGACTCTTGAATACTCTGACAGCAGTTCAACGGCAGTTTTCTGCAGATGATTGAGGCGACTGTTTATCAGGGTGAATTGACGTTCTTTTTCACTTAAAACAATATTTATGAGCTTCTCATATTTAAGGATCTGATCAAACTCTTCCAGGGTGAAAGGCGGTCCTTTAATCTGTGGTTTTTCCAGTTCTAAAGGATGTTTACGCTGCAACTCCGCAAGCAGGCCCCTGTACTGGGATAAGACTCCCTGATATTGATCTGTAATCGAAGTTATGCTGTGCTGGCTCTTATTCGACTCGGGCAGCTGTTTCTTCTCGCTGAGTTCAGTGATGAGATTTTTTATGAGCTGCTGACGTTTTATGACAAATGCTTCGATCTCCTCCTGGGTGCCGCGATAGAGTCTTTCATCTATAGATTTGGTTACCTCCGGCGGGCGGGCACTACTGATGGCCGCACCCAGCATGAGAACTATTCCGATTATGAGGGTGATGCTGGAAAGATACTTTAATTTTTGCATCTGTCTCTTTATTTCCTGGTTTATCTCGACTTCCGGGCCCGGGTCCGGGTCGGATTATACCCGCAACCCTTTTTTACTTGAAAAATAACCCGACTTCTCTATATATGAGATTGCAGTTTCAAACGGATCAAGTTCATCTACAGTTAAACATGTACCGACGGTTTGAAAAGTTAAGGAGAACCGGTTTCATGGAGTTTATTCAATCTGACATCGAAGGCGTCTGCCTGATAAAGCCCGATGTTTTTCAGGACCAACGCGGTTTTTTTCTTGAGACCTTTCATCAAAGCAAATATGAAGCGGTTCTGCCCTGTAGTTTTGTTCAGGATAATATGTCATTTTCACAGCGCGGAGTAGTGCGGGGGCTGCATTATCAGCTTAAACAGCCGCAGGGCAAACTGGTTTTTGTCTTAACCGGTGAAATATTCGATGTCGCGGTCGATATCCGGCGCCGTTCGCCGACTTTCGGCCGTTGGGTCGGTTTCAACCTTTCGGAGCAGAATAAACACCAGCTTTTCATACCCCCCGGATTTGCGCATGGTTTTATGGTCTTAAGTGAAACCGCGCAGGTCTACTACAAGTGTACTGATCTCTACTGCCACGGTGATGAGTACGGCCTTTTATGGAATGATCCGGAGCTGGCAATTAACTGGCCGCAGACTAAAGCCCTGCTTTCGCCAAAAGACAAGGTGCTGCCGACCCTGAAAACCGTCGATCAGAAAGATCTTCCGCTCTAGGTTGTGCATTTACTCTCTGCCGGCTTACACCCGTTTGTAGCCCGCGGTTTTCCAGGTGACCATGCCGCCGATAACGCTGTAGACATTTTTGAAGCCGCGCTGCTTTAAGATTGAAGCCGCGATATTGGAGCGGTAGCCGGACATGCAGATGACGCTGATATGCTGGTCGAGCTCACAGTCAATACTCTGATTGATCAGCTGCGGCAGCGGCAGATGCCGGGCCTGTTCAATGTGTCCGGTTTGCCACTCCTGATCGTTGCGGACATCGAGAACCAGGTGGTTACTGTACTTCTCAAGAACCGTATGCAGTGAATGGATGGTTATCTGCGGCAGAAAACCGGTCTCCTCAGCTGCCAGAATCCAGCTGTTTAAACCGATGATGTAGCCTGATATATTATCATAACCGACCCGGCGGAACATGGTGACCGCATTCTCTATATCTTGATGATTGTTGGCGAGCAGGATAATTCTACTCTCCGGCTTGACCACGTTGCCGACCCAGAGAGCTGAGTTCGGGGCCATGCCGATATTGAAGCTTCCGGGAATGTGGGCGCCACCGAAAGCGGTTGCCTCTCTCAAGTCGATAATGATATTGTCGGGGCTTTCAGCGAGAAATTTTTTACAGGTAAGAGGGTTGTATTCGTTGATTCCCGGAAGTTCATGAGTGAGCTTCTGACCCCGCATGTTGGTGTTGATGATGTGGGTAAAATTGATCGGCCGGTGCGGGGTATTGCGACAGAGCTGCTCTTTAAACTCATCGAAATCGAGTTGGTAGAAAGGGTTGCTGCGGCGTTCAAAACCCAAGGTCGATGAGGGCTTGGCACTGATTCCGGCGCCGCAGAGTGAGCCGGCCCCGTGAGCCGGATAGACTTCAACATAGTCGGGGAATTTCCCCAGTTTGGTATTCAGACTGTGGTAGGCATTCTTGATCTGTTCCTCAAGCAGCTCGCCTCCGGCCAGATCCGGCCGGCCGATACTACCGACGAAAAGAAGATCTCCGGTCAGCAGCATCTCGACCATATCACCGCGGCCCAGGTCGGTAAGCGCCAGAGAGATTGCGTTGGGAGTGTGTCCCGGAGTAGAAACTATTTCGATTTTGGTGTTGCCCATAATAATTTCATCACCATCGTGCAGCGGCAGAAAATCATAATCAACCGGTGACCCGGCGCCCAGATGAATCGGAGCTCCGGTCTGAAGATGCAGTTCGGCCGCGCCGGAGATATGGTCGGCATGGACATGGGTTTCGATGATGCCGGTAATCTTCATCTTGTTAAGCTGGGCCGCTTTCAGATAGTCGGAGATATCACGTTTAGGGTCAATAACTACGGCCCGTCCGTCCATAGGGCAGCCGATCATGTAGGAGAGACATCCGAGACCTTCGACCTTGAATTGCTGGAAAAACATTTTATGCTCCTCTGTGAAAATCGGGTTATTAATACTGAATTAGGTTAGATAAGAATTCTTAGGATAAATACCGGTACTTGTCAAGGTATTTTTTTAGTCAGATTAGTTAATAAAGGTTCTTTTAGATATTATAAAGTTTGAGGTGATTTATGTTTGAGTCAAAACCAGCCGCAGGTCATGAAGCCTGCTTTGTCTGTCGGCAGAATTTCTGTTTTTCCGAACTTATGGAAACAGCTCAGGGAGTCGAGACTGAAATGCTTTTCAGCTTCCGGCATGAAGGCTGGGAGGGGATTCCCCATGGTGGGGTGGCGATGACGGCTCTGCTCGATCTGGCCGATCACTGCTGGCTCAGGAAAAAAAATGAAAATCTTCCTTATCCGATTGCCGTTGAATGGCGTTTTGCCGACGCGGTTCAACTGGGTGATAAAATGCTTCTGCAAGCCGAAATCATAAACGGGGAGACTGTCTCCCTGTCGATGCGGCGTGAAAACAGTGAGAAGGTTTATCTCAAGGCTGAGGTTGAAGTTAATTCGTCACCAGCTGAAGTCGATTTCGAGCTGCCGGATCCCAGACTCTTTTTTCAGCCGGATGCCGGACATCAGGCTTTAGCCATTTATGACAACTGCTTTGTCTGTGGTTCGAAACGCCGGAGTCCGGGCCTGCAGCGTCGTTTTTTTAAGACGGTAATAGAGTTCGATGATCCCGAAAAGAGTGTCTTGCCGGCTATTATCGTCCGTTTCGGCAAGGCTTCCGAAGAGCCCCGGACGGCATCTCTATTTCAGCAGGCACCGGGTCGGCTCCATCCCGGGGTGATGGCCGCTCTGCTGGATGAACTCTGCGGCTGGAGCGGGGTTTTAGCCGGAGATCTCTATGGTTTTACAGTTCGTTTTAAGCTGATGATAGATCGTTTGCCGACTTTGGGGGAGGAGTTCTTCGGTATCTCTCCGACGCCCGAGGTACGGGGGCGCGGGGCGCGGCAGTTCTATATGCCGAAGGGGGCTCTCTATCAAAAACAGGAGGACGGCTCTTTAGTTGTCATTGCCAGTGCTACTGGTCAATGGCTGGCCCGGGAGGAGCTTAGACAGCAGTTTGATGAAAGTCATATTGAGGAGGATCTTGAGGGGATTGTTTTCTGATTCCGGCAGATCTGTTATTCTTAAAAAAAATCAGGGCCGCTGCTTATAAACCGCGGCCCTGATTTTTTTGTGAGGAAGTCTAGTTCAGAGAAAATCGCTTATTTCTGGAATGTGCGGACGGCCAGATCGATATCTTCGGGACAGAAGATAAAGAGGGTTCTGCCGTCTGAGGGTGAAACCGAACCATAGACATAATTGATGTTGACTCCGGCATCACCGATTTTCTTGGCGGTTTCGGCCAGGGTACCGGGCTGGTTGCCGAGTTCAATCGCCATTACCGGGGTGAGATCGTAGACGTATTCGGCGTTGGTGAGCAGGTCGATGGTTTTATCGGTATCGCTGGTTAAGAGGCGCACCAGGGCAAACTGTTTCGAGTCTTCCTGAATCATGCTGTAGCTGGCGGCCGTGGCATGTCGTTTCAGGGCCCGGCCCCGGGCTTTGAAAAGCTCCTCGACGTAACTGGTAGCATCCTGAATGGTGATGGCATCGATATTGATCTGATTTTCAGCAATCATCGCCGTGAGGCGGGCCAGTTCTCCGGGGACATTTTTTAAAAAGAGGGTTATCTCGGTACGAACCATAATCTTCTCCTTGGTGAAAGCGTTTGCATCAGACAGTTTACGGCTGTCTGCTTTTTTTGATTGTAGTTTACTGTTTTCGGCAGACTATTATGTTCAGTGGCTGTTTGTCAAGAGTTTACTCTTTTGACTTTAATCTCTGATTTCCAGAGAGAGCAGGGAAAGATCGTCCCCGCAGCCTTTGCCGTCAGTCCACAGATCGATCTGTTCCGAGACGGCCTCAAGGCTTTCGGAGAGTGAACGTGATCGGGCCTGAGCCAGTGTTCTCTTTAGTTGTTTGACCCCGAACTGTTCTTTGTCAGAGTTCATGGCTTCAATAATTCCATCCGAATAGAGATAAAGCCGGTCTCCGGGCGACAGGGCAATTGTCTGTTCCTGGTAGAGATAATTGTCTCCGCTCATAAAGCCGATTGGGGGGCTGCGTACCAGGAGAGCTTTGCTGGTGCCGTCTCTTTTTATGTGGATCATCGGCGGATGTCCGGCGGAGATAAAGTGGAATTCACGGGTCTTTAGACTAAGCTGGCCATACTGCATGGTAAAATACTGGCCCGTATTTGTATCGAGAGGAAAACGCTGGTTGAGCCGGTCCGCAACCTCGCCGGGGGATGCCAGTCGGTAGCCGGGCGGGGTGAGGGTCTGCTCTTTTAAGATATCGGACTGGCCGGGATTGGGGTTGAGCGTGCGCGAGAGATTGACCGAGAGCAGGGCTGCGGAGACTCCGTGGCCGCTGACATCGAGCAGATAGAGACCGATATACTCCTCGTCAAGAGAGAAGATATTTAAGGTGTCTCCGGCAAGTTCATCACAGGGGACGAATTTCCAGGCAAATTCCGCCTCTTTGCATTCAGGCAGCTTAGCCGGCAGAAACGACTGCTGAATCCCGGCCGCGACCTTTAAGTCGCGATGCATACGGGCATTGATCTTCTGTAATTCCAGGTTGCGCTGAGCCAGATTCTGCTCGAGGTCGGTTATGCGCCGACCGACCTTGAGCCGGGCCAGAAGTTCATCATTGTCGAAGGGTTTGGCGATAAAATCATCGGCTCCGGACTCCATGCCCGCTAAAATATCATCTTTTTCGCTGTGAGCGGTCAGCAGGATGGTGTAGACATAGCCGCTTCTCTTGATCGAGCGAATCCGTCTTAAGAGTTCCAGACCATCCATTTTCGGCATGATCCAGTCGCTGATAACCATCGGGAAGTGTTCTTTTTGAAAAATTTCCCAGGCTTCGGCACCATCCGCCGCCGCGGTCACTTCATAACCCCACTTTAAGAGCCGGTTTTTCAGCAGCAGGCGGGAGACTTTTTCGTCTTCGACAATCAGAATCTTCATAAATTTTCAGCATTCTAAAAGCCGGTAATCGGCTTAGAAATAGTAGCGGCCCATCGGGGTCAGCTCAAATTCGTTGACGGTCAGATATTCGCGTTCCAGACGGTTGATGAATTTTATGGTATTGCCGCGGAAATTTCGTCGGGCTTCGTCGAGCAGGCGGTAGCCTTCATCGCGGCAGCGGGGACAGGCATCGAGAGGGATTTCAATGCCCATACTGGAAGTGCAGCGGTCGGTTTTTGAGGTCAGATGGCGAACCCCGGAGCAGTTGCCGCAGACCATAATCTGCTCCACCTGCTGATCACTGATACCGTCGGTATCGTAGTAGATATTTTTTATCCGGGTGTCGTATTGATTAAGTTTTACATTGAGTGTTGCTGGATTAAAGTAACTCTTTAATGTAGTTCCACAAAGTTTTTGTAAATATTCAGTTATTTGACTGCTTTGGCGCAGTCTATCGGGGTCGTAGTCGGGCTCGATAACGTGGCTGTAATCGACTCCGGCCATGGCCAGCAGAACGGCCAGATTGACATAGGGCAGCACCGACTGGATCGAGTATCCCCCCTCTAAAACGGCGATGTCGGGGTTGAGCTTTTCATTCAGCTGAGCGTAGCCCTGAGTCGAGATGTTCATGTTGGTGATAGGATCGCTGTAGTGGCTGTCCTGACCGGCTGAGTTGATGATCAGATCAGGTTTGAAATCGTCTAAAATCGGCCGCACCAGATGGTCGAAAACATATAGTATCCCCTCATCAGAGGTGTTGGGCGGCAGCGGCAGGTTGATGGTGCGGCCCCGGGCTGAGGGTCCGCCCAGTTCATCGCCGAAGCCGGTGCCCGGAAAGAGGGTGCGCCCGTCCTGATGGATTGAGATGAAGAGCACCTCCGGGTCGTGCCAGTAGATGTCCTGGGTGCCGTCTCCGTGGTGGCAGTCGGTATCGACAATCGCAATCCGTTTGCGGCCGTAATTTTCGCGGATGAATTCGATCATCACCGCTTCGTTGTTGATGTTGCAGAAACCGCGGTTGCCGTGGACGACCTTCATGGCGTGGTGGCCGGGCGGGCGGACCATGGCAAAAGCTTTATCAACCTCCTTTTCCATAATCAGCCGGGCCGCCTTGATCGCTCCTCCGGCAGCAACGAGATGAGAGGCGGTGCTGACCTCTTTAGCTCCGGGAAAGCAGAAGTGTACCCGGTCGATATCGGCGTAGGTCGCAATCTCGGGTTTATATTCACTGATATTGGCGAGATCAAAAAGACCCTCTTCCCGGAGCTGGTCCTGAGTGTAGAGCAGGCGTTCCTCGCGCTCCGGGTGGGTCGGGCTGATGGCCCAGTCGTAGGCCGGAAAGAAGATCACTCCGAGATCTTTTAATCGCTGCATTCTCTTTGTTCCTTTAAGCGTTCCGGTAGTCGGTTTCGAGGCCGGGTTTAAGCTGACAGCTGACCCGGATTGATTTACTGGAGATTGAGTAATCATCAACCATATTGAACTCTTCAGCGTTGATTATTTCAATCTCCGGGGAGCTGTCGTCAGCAAAATGGTATTTTTCAAAAGAGTTCTTCAAGGCGTTGATGCCGTCCTCTCGGGCCTCTTCCAGGGAGTAGGAACGGTCGATCTCTTTGCGCAGGTCGAGGGCCGGGATCAGCATTCTCTTCTTTCCGGTGTCGGCGAAAAGATCAATCTCCTGCGTCGGCCGGGTCAGGGCGGCCCCGACCGCGTTGGCCACGTCAAAGTTTTCCGGGACCACGGTTTCAAGAGCGAAAATTTTCTTCAATTCCGGGGCAAAAACCCGGGCCGGGCCGCCCATGATAAAAAGTTTCTGCGGTGCGATCGTCTGGCTGTGGATGATCTCGGCCACGGTATAGGCCGGTTTTTGATTAATCTCCTCAAGTACCTGCAGACACCTGTTGTGGATGGCTTTAAGGGCCAGGTTAATAACCTCTTCCGCGAGATCAACCATGTTGGCTGAGACTTCCATGGCCAGTTGGGTCAGGCCCGCCCACGATTTTTCCATATTTCCCAATGCACACAGACCTTTTACGTTGCAGGCATCCAGCAGGGTCGGGGCGCTGCCGTTAAAAGCCAGCGGCGGTCCCGGCCGCTGCGGCCCTACTTTGACGGCGCCGGATTCATCAATCGCAATCAGAGAATCGCCGCCGATTCCGATTGAGCAGGTCTTGATGGCCCTGATCGAGGTCGCCCGGCCGGCGAAACTGGCCCCCTCTTTTTCCAGCAGCGGCGCGCCCTGGGCAAAGATAGCGATATCGGTGGTGGTGCCGCCGATATCCAGAATTACGGCATCTTCATGGATTGAACTTAATGCGATAATTCCCATAACACTGGCGGCCGGGCCCGAAAGAATGGTCTGCACCGGGCTGCTGCGGGAACTTTTAAAGTCGATGGTGCCGCCGTCGGCTTTGAGAATATTGAGCGGGGCATGGAGGTTGAATTTTTCCAGGCTGCCGCAGATCGCATCGGCAAAGTTGTTGTAGCGGCGCCAGACTGCGGCATTGTAATAGGCGGTGGCCAGGCGTCGGGGAAAGTTGAGCTGCCCGGAGATCTTATGGCCGATCGCGACGAAATCGGCGTAGGGGGCGGCCTCTGCGGCCAGAATATCTTCAAATTCCGGGTTCCGGGAAGAGAATTTGCCGGCCACGGCAAAAACCTTGATGCCCGCTTTTCGGAGCTGGAGCAAAGCTTTATTAAGGGCCTCGCCATCGAGTTCCCGCTGCCGGGTGCCGCGATGGTCGATGGCTCCGGCAAAAAGTTGAAAATGGCGGCCGAGATTGTGGTTGAAGGTTTCCGGGGCCAGGCCGGGGCCCGCGACCGTGAGAACTCCGACCTCTTCCAGCTGTTCTTCGATGATAGCGTTGGTGGTAAGCGTCGTACTCAAATTTATCCGGTCGATGGATTGCTTGAATTCAGGCTTGAGAATCTTCGTCAGAACCGCATCCAGGGAGACGATCAGATTTTCCCGGCAGGTTTCAACCTTGGCCCGGGCAGCGATTTTGCCCCGATCGATGATCACCGCGTCGGTGTGGGTGCCGCCGACATCTATACCCAGTAGCATGAAAAAATTACTCCGTTTTTCGTAAAACCGGTAAGCTGTAACCGGTTTTCTTGAAATGTCTTGAAATACCGTTAATCCCGGGGACACAATCCCGATTTACCCCGGGAAATAAGCTTATATTCCCGGAATCAACTGAAATCCATCAATAAAATAGCGCTTTTTTTTACTCTGCTCGGAAGTTATAAATAATTCAATCTGCTCGATAGCATAAATTGAACTCCGGCGTCCAGTTTAATGTCGCGATTTTTGTGTGGCTGATGTATAAAGAGGCATGAATAACCGAGAACATATACTTTTAGGGTTCAGTGGCGGGGTTGACAGTGCTGCGGCCGCGGTGCTGTTGCAAAAGTCCGGTTTTCAGGTCATCCCGGTAGTTCTGGATATGGGTGGTGCCGGATCAGATTTTCTCCTGATCCGGGCCCGGAAAATGGCGGAACGGTTGGGATTGGAACTGCGGGTGGAAACGGTGGCTGAGAGTTTCAGCGACAATGTGGTTGACTATCTGCTTACATCCTATAGTCACGCTTTAACCCCGAATCCCTGTATCCGCTGCAATGCTTCGGTAAAGTTTGCCGCCCTGGCCGCCCTGGCTGATCGTATGGGGATTGAGAAGATAGCAACCGGTCACTATTTTCTTAATAACCATCAGGGCTGTTTCCGGGCCCGCGACCGGCTTAAGGATCAGAGCTACTTTCTCTTTTCAATAAAATTGGAATTGATGCGGCGTACGCTCTTTCCCTTAGGTGAGATCGATAAAAAAAACGCCCTGGGTCTGGCGGAAAAAGCCGGTTATGAGCTTGATGACTACCGCGAGAGTCAGGAACTCTGTTTTCTCAATGGGGAAAAATATCAGGATTTCATGCGCCGCCGGGGGATTGGCGGCGACGTCGGTGATATCGTCGATCTTGAAGGAAAGCTTTTAGGTAGGCATCAGGGTCTGCAGAACTATACCATCGGCCAGCGTCGGGGGCTGGGCATCGCCCACCAGGTGCCGCTCTATGTGGTCAGACTGGACTACGCTCATAACCGCCTTATAGTCGGGGAACGTAGTTCGGCCTGCGGGGCAGGTTGTGAAGTCGATGAAATTAACTGGCTGGCTGCCGTTCCGGAGTCGGGGGCGGAGATTTCTTGTCAGATTCGTTATCGGCACACCCCGTCTCCGGCAAAATTGATATTTTTATCCTCCGGCCGGGCCGCAGTTGAGTTTAAGACCCCGCAGTTTGCCATCACCCCGGGTCAGGGAGCCGCTTTTTTTCGCGGCGACCAACTTCTCGGCGGCGGTTTTATCCGGCCGCTTTAATCTGCAATAAGTTCCAGTTTTTTATGGCGGGGAAGTTTTTTGATGGCTATCTCGCGGCGGCTGGCCTGGCTTCGGGAATCGGCCTCTTCCTGATAGATAAGGGTCACCGGCAGGCGGCTGCGGGTGTAGCGGGCCCCGCGTTTTTCATTGTGGGCCTTGAGCCGCTGTTCGAGATCATTGGTGATGCCGGTGTAGAGCGTTCCATCGCCGCAACGCAAAATATAGACCTGCCAGTTTTTCATGAATTTCCTTAGTTTTGTCCGGTGATATTTTGCCTTCGCAAAACTCCAGGGATATCAGGTGGTTTTCTGGAACGTCTCGTGAAATTTCGTCATTTTACCCAGCGCATGGAGCCCATTGAAATTGCCGCTGTTTGAGTGCGGTAGCACGAGTTCGGCAATTTGGGCGCAGTGAGCGCTGGGAAAATAGAAATTGAGCGTAAGAAGTGGAAGAAAATTACCTGATAGACCGGGTTGCAAGATTTTAACTGGTCATCGTTATAATTTCCGGTAAATGTCTGCTGGACAGCGCTTTACAGCTGTGTTAATTTCTCTTTTTCCTGTAAGCTGTTTTATTATTACCAGACTCTCTACTTTGTTGACCAGAGGTTTTTTGTGAAGCTTAAATTTATCTCCTTCTGTTTTGGTAAAACCCGCCTATTTTGTTTAATTTTATTCTCCTTTCTGCTTGTTGTTGCAACCGCGGGCGGGGCCGTCGCGGGCCCGCTCCGGCACGGTTTATCGATGTATGGTGATCTTAAATATTCGGCGGAATTCAAACATTTCGATTACGTTAATCCCGAGGCTCCCAAAGGCGGCACCCTGCGCCAGGCGGCGATCGGCACCTTCGATACCTTTAATGATTTTATCCTGAAAGGGGTGTCGGCGGCGGGTATCGGGATGATCTATGATACGCTGATGGCCAAATCCGATGATGAACCTTTCAGTGAGTACGGTCTGATCGCGGAAAAAGCCGAGGTCGCGCCCGATCGCACCTCGGTGGTTTTCTTTATCAATCCTCAAGCCCGTTTTCATGATGGTCATAAGATTTCGGCGGCGGATGTGGTTTTTACCTTTAATCTGCTGCTTGAGAAAGGCCAGCCCATGTACAAACGCTACTACGCCGATGTAACCGGGGTTGAGGCCCTGGATGAGGGCCGGGTTAAATTTAGCTTCAAGGACGGCAGTAACAGGGAGCTGCCCCTGATTGTCGGGCAACTGGTGGTTCTGCCCCGGCATTTCTGGAAGGATAAAGAGTTTGATCATGCCGATCTTACCGTACCGCTGGGTAGCGGCCCCTATCGGGTGAAGAGTTTCGTGGCCGGCAAATCGATCACCTATGAGCGGGTGGCTGACTACTGGGCCGCTGATCTGCCGGTCAATAAAGGCCGGAATAATTTTGCTAAGCTTGTCTTTGATTACTATCGTGACGCAACCGTGGCTCTGGAGGCATTTAAGTCCGGGGAGTACGATTTCCGCCTGGAGAATGTTTCCAAAAACTGGGCTACCCTTTACAAGGGCCCACAGTTTCGGGACGGCAGGATCATTAAAAAAGAGATTCCGCACAAGATCCCGCAGGGGATTCAGGGTTTTGTTTTCAATACCCGCCGTTCTTTCTTTGCCGACCGCCGGGTACGCGAGGCCTTGATCTACGCTTTCGATTTTGAGTGGAGTAATAAAAATCTCTTTTACAATCAATATACACGCTGCAACAGCTACTTCAGCAACTCGGAACTGGCTGCTATCGGGCCGCCGAGCCCGGCTGAGATTGAGCTCTTAAAACCCTTTGCCAAGCAGCTGCCGGCTGAGGTTTTCAAGGACAGTTATCATCTGCCGACCACCGATGGCCATGGAAATAACCGGCGCAATTTACGGCGGGCGGCGGCTCTCTTGAAAAGTGCCGGCTGGACGATAAAAAACAGGAAACTGGTCGATAAAAATGGTAAACCGTTTCATTTTGAGATACTTTTGATGGCCCCGGCCTTTGAGCGTATTGTTTTGCCCTACAAGAAAAATCTGGCTCGTTTAGGTGTCGATGTTGAAGTGCGGGTGGTGGATACGGCCCAGTATCTGAATCGGGTGAGAAAATTTGATTTTGATATGGTGGTCTGGAGTTTCGGCCAGTCGGAATCGCCGGGTAATGAACAGCGCTATTACTGGCATTCAGAGGTTGCTGATATCCCCGGCAGCCGCAATCTGGCCGGGATAAAAAGTCCGGCGGTCGACGCGCTGGTGGAAAAGGTTATTCATGCGCAGGATCGGAAATCTCTGATAACCGCGACCCGGGCCCTGGACCGGGTACTGGAGTGGGGCTTCTATGTGATGCCGCACTGGTATGTCAGCAGCTTTCGGATCGCCTACTGGAACAAGTTCGCCCAGCCCGCGATCCATCCTCAATATGGCCTGGGTCTGATGACCTGGTGGATTGGTAAATAGCTTTATGCCGGCTTATATCCTAAGACGTCTGCTGCTTATCATCCCGACTCTTCTGGGAATTCTGACGATCAACTTTTTTATTATTCAGGCGGCCCCCGGCGGCCCGGTGGAGCAGATGATCGCCCGGCTTGAATCGACCGGCGAGAGCGCGACCGTGCGGGTTGCGGGCAGTAATCGGGCCGAACTTAAACGATCAGCGCCCAAGATCGGCAGCCGTGACAGCAACTATCGCGGGGCCCAGGGGCTTGATCCCGAGATGGTTAAAGAGATCGAGAAACTTTACGGTTTCGATCAGCCCCTCTATAAACGCTATTTCAAAATGATCGGTGACTATCTCCGTTTTGATTTCGGTGAGAGCTTCTATCGGGATAAAAAGGTGGTTGATCTGCTCATTGAAAAACTGCCGGTTTCGATCTCGCTGGGGTTCTGGAGTACCCTGATTATCTATCTTATCTCGATCCCGTTGGGAATTGCCAAGGCAGTTCGTCACGGTTCCCGTTTTGATGTCTGGAGCAGTACCGTCATCATCATCGGCAATGCGATCCCGGTTTTTCTGTTTGCCGTCATTTTAGTAATTTTCTTTGCCGGAGGCACCTATTTCAGCTGGTTTCCCCTGCGGGGGCTGACCTCGGTTAATTTCTCCGAACTCTCTCTCGGCGGCAAAATCCTCGACTATTTTCATCATCTGGTCCTGCCCATAACCGCCATGGTTATCGGCGGTTTTGCGACCTTGACGATGCTGACCAAGAACTCTTTTTTAGATGAGATCGGCAAACAGTATGTGATCACGGCCCGGGCCAAAGGTTTAAGTCGGAACCAGGTGCTTTACGGACATGTTTTCCGGAATGCGATGCTGATTATCGTGGCCGGTTTTCCGGCGGCTTTTATCAGTATGTTTTTTGCCGGATCACTGCTGATCGAGGTGATTTTCTCTCTCGACGGTCTCGGCCTGCTCGGTTTTGAGGCGACGATCGGCCGCGACTACCCGGTTATGTTTGCTACCCTTTATATCTTTACTCTGATCGGCCTAATCACCAACCTTGTCAGCGACCTCTGCTACATGCTGGTTGATCCGAGAATTGATTTTGATACCCGGAAGTTTTAATGGCTCTCTTTCCTAAACCCGATTTCAGTCCGGTCACCCGGCGCCGGCTCAAACATTTCCGAGCCAACCGCCGGGGCTACTGGTCGTTATGGATATTTCTTACTCTTTTTATCCTGAGTCTGGGAGCGGAGTTTCTGGTTAATGACCGGCCGCTTCTGATTGAGCATCATCATAAAATCTACTGTCCCGTACTTTTCTCCTACAGTGAGACCGATTTCGGCGGCGAGTTTGCGACCGAAGCCGATTACCGCGATCCCTATCTGATTAATTTGATTGAAAACGGGGGCGGCTGGATACTCTGGCCTCCGATTCGCTACTATTATGATACGATAAATTATGATCTGGTGGCGGCGGCCCCATCTCCGCCGAGCCGCGAGAATCTGCTCGGAACCGACGATCAGGGCCGCGATGTCTTGGCCCGGCTCGTGTATGGTTTCAGAATATCCGTACTTTTCGGGCTCTGTCTGACCCTGTTCGGTTCACTGGTGGGCGTTCTGGTCGGGGCGGTTCAGGGGTACTACGGCGGCAAAATTGATCTCTTCGGCCAGCGTTTTATTGAGATCTGGTCGGGTCTGCCGGTCCTCTATCTGCTGATTATTCTCTCCAGTTTTGTCCAGCCCAACTTCTGGTGGCTGCTGGGGATTATGCTGCTTTTCTCCTGGATGAGTCTGGTCGGGGTGGTCCGGGCGGAATTCTTAAGGGGCCGCAACCTTGATTACGTCCGGGCCGCCCGGGCTCTGGGAGCCGGTGATAGAACGGTTATGTTCCGGCACATTCTGCCGAATGCCGTAGTCGCGACCGTAACCTTTGTTCCCTTTATTCTTAATGCCTCGATTACCACCCTGACTTCTCTTGACTTTCTCGGCTTCGGTATGCCCCCGGGTTCACCGTCGCTGGGTGAACTGCTGGCCCAGGGCAAGGCTAATCTCCAGGCGCCCTGGCTCGGTCTTTCCGCCTTTTTTGTTCTGGCGCTGATGTTGAGTCTGCTGGTTTTTATCGGTGAAGCCGTGCGTGACGCCTTCGATCCGCGGCGGGCCACGGTGCTGGGCCGGGAGGAGCGACGCTGATGGTAGCTCCGCTTCTTGAGATAAAGGATCTCTCTGTGGCTTTTGGTTCCGGCAGCGGTCAAATTCTGGCGGTCGATCATTTGTCGTTGACGATAAATCCGCATGAAACCATGGCTCTGGTAGGTGAGAGCGGTTCGGGGAAATCGGTGACGGCCCATTCCATTCTCCGGCTTCTGCCCTATCCCGAAGCCCGCCATCCGGGTAACGGTCAGATTATTTTTGCCGGTGAAGAGCTTCTGACCATGCCGGAGAGGAGACTTAAGGCTATTCGCGGTGGCCGCATTGGGATGGTTTTTCAGGAGCCGATGACCTCACTCAATCCTCTGCATACGGTTGTGCGTCAGGTCAGCGAAAGTCTGAGGCTGCATCACGGCGGCGGCCGCCGCAATGAGTTTCGCGAACGGGTTCGGGAACTTTTGGAACTGGTCGGT
>JANTFH010000048.1 GCA_024763535.1 Thermodesulfobacteriota bacterium | reverse complement strand
GCTACTATTCAGGGGTTACCCTCGAAACCAGTGGACGCAGCAAGGTTTACTCTGTTCTCTTTTCACACCACAGCGGGGGTTTGGAAATCTTAACGCCTAGCGGAGAAAAACCGCCACCGGCCCCGGATTTACCATCAGGCTGAACAGTTACCTCAGTTTTTTTATGACTACAGGCAGAAGCTGAGCCAGAATCCGGCTGTTCTGCTTCTGAGCCCGCTCCACTTCAACAATATCAACGACCTGTTCGCAGACCCCGTTGGCGTAGTTGTCCACCAGACAGATAGAGGCATATTCGAGCTCCAGTTCCCGAGCCAGAGTCGCCTCATTAGCCATAGTCATACCAACAATATCACCCCAGGCGGAGAGTACCCGGACCTCGGCCCGGGTTTCAAACCGGGGACCGGTGGTCTGGATATAGGTCGCCGCAGTAATCAAGCTAAGTTCCAGTTCTTCAGCGGCGCCAGTCACCGCCGAACGGACTTTCCGCGAAAGACCCGGGGTCACAAATTCCAGGTGATCATCAAAAAAAGTCTTTATTGCCCAGGGATTAAAGTAGTCATCAGGAAGTACCAGCGCACCCGGCGGCAGATCACTTTTAAGACTTCCGGTTGAATTGACCGCCACCACATAATTAACTCCGCACTCTTTAAGCGCACTTATATTGGCCCGATGATTAAGTTGGTGCGGCGGCCGGGGCGGGCTACCGTGACGCTGGAGAAAAACCAGCTCGCCGCCATCATCTTCAACCACTACCCGACCGTATTCGGTTGTAACTTCCCGCTTTCGTAAACCGGCAAAAAGCTCTATCTCCAAGACCCCGCTGCCGCCGATCACACCGATCCTGCTCACCTGACCATCTCCATCTAGCTAAAGATTTTTGACAACATATTCGAGTGGCTGTTTTTTCGGTCCTAAAGTCTCTCTTTTGGGATAGCCCAATGGAATTACGGCCATAAACTCACCTTGAGCTTCACCTAAAAAAGATAAAATCTCCCTTTTTATCAAAAAAAGAACCCCGAGCCAGACACTACCGATACCGAGCGCCGTCGCCGCCAGCAGAAGATTTTCAACGGCGGCCGCCGAGCTCTGAATCTCCATTGTGCGAAAGAAATCGTCGGAAGCCGCCGCTTCAATCTTGAAAAGTTCAGTTCCATGTTCAATCAGGGTACCGGTGTTCATTGCCGCAATCACCACCGGCGCACTGGCAATACTCCGGCCCGCCATCCGCAAAATAGCGGAAGAAGGTTTAGGAAACCCTCCCGCCTGCTGCGAGACCAGGCGGGCCAGATCCAGCTTCTTCTGATTACGGATCACGACAAACTTCCAGGATTGCTGATTGTGAGCCGAGGGAGCCTGATTCGCGGCATCGAGTACGACCTGAATCAACTCATCACTCACCGGCCGATCCTCAAACTGACGTATACTCCGCCGCTGGTAGATTGTTTGCAGGGTCTCATTTGGAAATTTTTTCTGCATCAATTTACTCCATAAAGATAGAGCGGACAAGGGTCATTATTTTCTGGCCGCAGCCCCTTAATAAACCTCTTTAAATTATCCGGTAATTGCCAAACAAGCAATAAAATTTATGTGAGATACGGCGTAATGCGGCGCTAGATTTTTTCTATTTTGTTGATAGTTCCCTGAGCAACCGCCACCAGGGTTTCGCCCTTTTCACCGACCGCGAACACCTTGCACTCACATACAGCCTGACGCTTACCCGAGGAGAGTACAGTTGAGCGGGCAACTAATTTACGGCCAATAGCCGGACGGACATAATTTATCTTATATTCCGAGGTAACACTATCACCAAAAACCGAACCACCGGCATAAGTCAGACAGTTGTCAGCTAAATAACTGACCACACCACCGTGGGCAAAACCATGCTGCTGTTTCAACTCATCTCTTATTTTGAGAGATATTTCAGCCGAACCAACTGCAAAAGAAGTTAATTCTGCGCCTAAGAGAATACTAAACGGCTGTGAATTTAATATTTTTTTCCCGAATTCCAGTAAACTACTCATGATTAAGCCTCTTATTTTTTACCCGATATTTTGTGAATAATTCTCCACGACATTAAAAACAGGAACATCTTTCACGCCGGCAGAGAGATCCCGAATAAATCAAAAATAAGCTTGCCGGCAACTGCAAATACGGTAACTATCAGAAACGCAAGCAGCAAAGATCTTAAAGCTATAGCCGCAGTCGTTTGTTCGTCATCGTCACTTGTAAGGCTTACAAAAATCGGAACATTGGCGATGGGATTCATGATTACGCAAAACCCCATAAAAACCGTCACAGCGTAGCCTAATGTATGTCCCATTTTAAGATAAAATCCTTCTATTGAGTTGCCGGGATGAAAATTCGGCCGGGGAATTTACAGAATCTGACTTAAGAACAGTTTTGTCCGTTCGTGCTGCGGGTTGTCGAAGAAGTGGTCTGGGCGGTTTTGTTCGACGATCTCGCCGTCGTCCATAAACAGAACCCGGTCGGCGACGCTTTTGGCAAAGCCCATCTCATGGGTAACCACCAGCATGGTCATGCCCTCTTCCGCCAGACCGATCATGACATCGAGGACTTCCTTGATCATCTCCGGGTCAAGGGCCGAGGTCGGCTCGTCGAAAAGCATGACTTCGGGGTGCATGCAGAGACTTCGGGCGATGGCGACCCGCTGCTGCTGGCCGCCGGAGAGCTGGCCGGGAAATTTCTGCGCCTGCTCGGCGATATTGACTTTCTCAAGATACATCATGGCCGTCTCTTCGGCAGCTTTCTTGGGTTTCTTACGTACCCAGATAGGGCCGAGGGTGAGATTTTCGAGAATCGTCAGATGAGGAAAAAGATTGAAATGCTGAAAGACCATGCCGACTTCGGCCCGAACTTTTTCAATATTTTTAATATCATTTGTCAACTCGGTACCATTAACGACAATCCGGCCGCGCTGATGCTCCTCGAGCCGGTTGATACAGCGGATCAAGGTTGATTTACCTGAGCCGGAAGGTCCGCAGATAACAATTTTCTCACGCTCCTGAACCTTAAGGTTGATATCACTCAACACATGAAAATCGCCATACCACTTGTGCATGCCGACAATTTCAACAATCGGCTCAACCGACTTTTCAGAACTCTTCTCAAATTTCCGGTCATTCATAATAATCACATCACCTGTACATCAATAACTGGTGTCGAGCTCTTTTTCCAGTCTGCGACTGTAACTTGACATAGCATAACAGAAGGCAAAATAGAGCAGGGCAAGAAAAATATAGGCCTCGGTCGAACACCCGGTCCACTTGGGATTGGAGAGGGTAACCTTGGTGGTTTTCAAGACATCATAAAGGGCTATAATAACGACCAGCGAGGTATCCTTGAAAGCGGAAAGGAGAATGCCGACCGTCGGCGGGATGACAATCTTTAAGGCCTGGGGCAGAATAATCAGCCGCATCGTCTGGTTAAAGGTCAAACCCAGCGACTCGGCGGCCTCATACTGGCCCCGGGGCATCGCCTGGAGCCCGCCCCTGACGACTTCGGCAATGTAGGCGGCCGTAAACAGAATAATTGCAATCTGGGCCCGAAGCACTTTATTGATCGTAATCCCTTCCGGGAGAAAGAGCGGGAACATGATTGACGACATAAACAGCAGACTGATCAGCGGAACCCCGCGAATCATCTCGATATAGACAATGCATAAGGATTTAATCGCCGGCATCCGTGACCGCCGCCCTAAAGCCAGCATGATGCCCAGAGGATAGGCGGCAACCATACCGAAAAATGAGAGCATCAGGGTCAAAGGCAGGCCGCTCCATTGCGCGGTTTCAACCACCGGCATACCAAAGATGCCGCCGTACATCAAAATCCCCATCACCGTCAGACTGATAAGCCAGAGCCAGCCTAAGGAGCTGCGCCAGCGCTCCCGCTTGCGGGAATAGACCACCAGACTCAGCAGCAGAAACATTGCCAGGGCCGGGCGCCACGCCTGACCCTCGGGAAAGAAGCCGAATATAATAAAGCGGATATTGTGCGGGATCACCGACCAGCAGGCCCCGTCAACATCGTGACAGGCCGCAGCCGGGCCGTACCAGACACTGTCGATAAAGGCCCATTTTATCAGCGGCGGCAACAGCGCTGCCAACAGGGCCAGGGTAATAATTGTCAAGAGAGAATTATACCAGGTATTGAACAGATTTTTATGAAACCAGCCGATAACCCCGATATCGGTAACCGGCGGTTTTAACTGCGCTCTTCTGCTGGTAGTCGGTTCACTCATGAGTTCACCTCTCCACCAGCGCCATGCGCTTATTGTACCAGTTCATAAAGAGCGAAGTCGACAGACTGATGGCCAGATAAACCACCATAATCATGGCCACCCCCTCGATGGCCTGTCCGGTCTGATTGATGGTGGTATTGGTAACCGCCACGAAATCGGTGTAGCCGATGGCTACCGCCAGGGAGCTGTTTTTCGTCAGATTGAGCATCTGACTGGTTAAGGGCGGGATGATAACCCGTAAAGACTGCGGCAGGATTACCAGCTGCAAAACCTGCCCCGGCCGTAAACCCAGAGCCATCGCCGCTTCAATCTGCCCGCGCCCGATCGACTGAATTCCGGCCCGGACAATCTCGGCAACAAAGGCCGAGGTATAGAGTACCAAACCGAGCAGCAGGGCACTGAATTCGGGACTGACGCTTAAACCGCCCCGGAAATTAAAACCGCGCAGTACCGGCATGTTCATGGCGGTCGGCGCCCCGTAAAAGAACCAGGTCAGAAACGGCAGCAGCAGGGCGGCAAACAGAGTAACCCGAAAGGCTGGAAATGATTTGCCGGTAAGTTCCTGACGGCGGTGTCCCCAGCGGTTAAGCAGCCAGCCACAGATCAGAACCGCCACCAGGACCCAGGCCATCGCCGAATAAGCGGGATGACCTTCGGGCACAGCAAAAATAAGACCCCGATTGCAGAGGAACAACCCTTTAATCGGATTCAACGCCTGTCGCGGCGCAGGAAAGGCTTCGTAAAAAATAGCGTACCAGAAAAAAAGCTGCAGCAGGACCGGAATATTCTGCATCAACTCAATAAAGGAACGCGCCAGTCTGGAGACCAGCCAGTTGCTTGAAAGCCTGGCGATACCGATAATCGTACCCAGAATGGTCGTCAGAACAATCCCGATAAACGAGACTTTCAACGTATTCAAAACCCCGACAAGTAAAGCCCTAGCGTAGGTATCCGCAGCGGAATAAGGGATCAGGGATTCGGAGATCTCGAAGGAGGCCTCTTTTTTAAGAAAATCGAAACCGGTGGCAATCGACTGACGGGCGAGATTGGCCTGGGTATTGGAGAAGAGATAGTAACCCAGGCCCCCGACCGTGGCCAGAGCCAACACCTGAAAGACCAGCGCCCGCTTCCCGGCATCACGCCAGAAAGGGGGCGCGGGAGATGGTAAAGAAGATAACGATGCTGTGGGTTTATCCATCAAATGTACTTATTTAAAGGGGGGTGAGTACATCAAGCCGCCATTAGTCCAGAGGGCATTCAGACCGCGTTTCAGGCCGAGGCTGGTTTTAACCCCGATATTGCGTTCGAAGACTTCACCGTAATTACCGACCTGTTTAACGATATTATAGGCCCATTTTTCATCGAGGCCCAAAGCTTTGCCGTTGCCGGGAAGAACTCCCAGGAAACGTTGAATTTTCGGATTCTTACTCTTGAGCATCTCATCAACATTCTTGGAAGTGATGCCCAGCTCCTCGGCATTGATCATTGCCAGAACCGAAAAATCGACGATATCCCGGAATTGATCGTCACCGTGACGTACTGCCGGAGCCAGCGGCTCTTTTGAGATAATTTCCGGCAGGATGGTGTAATCATCGGGATTAGGCGCTACGGCCCGGATGCCCGCCAGCTGCGAAGCATCGGACGTCAGAACATCGCAACGGCCGGCGAAAAAGGCCTTTGACAACTCAGTAGTTGATTCAATAACCACCGGGTTCCATTTCATTTTGTTATTGCGGAAAAAATCGGCCGCGTTCTGTTCCGTCGTAGTTCCGGGCAGAACACAGACGGTGGCCCCGTCAAGATCCTTGGCACTCTTTACGCCGAGTTTCTTAAGCACCATAAAACCCTGGCCGTCATAGTAGTTGACCTGGACAAAATTGAGCCCCAACTGGGTTTCCCGACTCAAAGTCCGGGTCGCATTCCGAGTCAGAAGATCGATCTCACCGGACTGCAGAGCGGTAAAACGCTGCTGAGCGGTCAGAGGCGTAAATTTAACCTTACTGGCATCCCCAAAAATCGCGGCGGCCACGGCCCGAGCCGTATCAACGTCAAGCCCCCGCCAGACCCCTTTCGCATCCGGCATGCCGAAACCAAAAACCCCGCCGTTGACTCCGGCCTGAATGAAGCCTTTCTTTCTGACGGCATCAAGATCTTTGCCCGCCTGAGCAACCGTACACACCAGTAGACATAGCGCAATCGTAAACATCAACGTTTTCGTGAATTTCATGTTCTCCTCCTTATTAAGTTGAAATTTAAAAGGTCAACCGAAATAAATTGGTAACTTAAAACACTGTCTTTGTAAAGGGAAAAACTGAGAATATGCCACAGTTCCTATTTTCTGAACGTAGTCTTCCAGATTTTATCAAACTCCTGTGTATATTTTCGGGCCAGTGAACCTGAGTCTATAACCAGCAAATTCTCACGGTTCCAGAGTTGAGCCGAAGCCGTCCAGTTATACGAACCGGTGGCTACCAATTTATCGTCGACAACCATAAATTTGTGATGCATAATCCCATGTTTTCGCTCTCTATATTTGGCTTTTGAGCTTTTTTTCAAGGGTTTGGGCAAGCCCCTGGCGTAACGCACATCCACGCCCCGTTTACGTAGATAATATCCTTTGGAGTAGTCACTTTCGTTGGTACCGTCAATTATCACCCGGATCTTAACCCCACGCTCATGCGCCCGCAGTACCGCTTTAGCCAGAGAACGACTGGTAAAATAATAGACCGCAATACACAATTTATGACGGGCGCCGTCTAAAATCTCAACTAAAGCTTCTTCCGTCCCGCCATTGGGGCTGAAATAGACTTTAACCGGGGCCGCCAGAGCTGTGCCACTGAGCATAAACAGGATACAGCAAACCAATCCCAATTTAGCCCCTCTACTTAAAAAACGATATTTTTTCATCACCCCCGCACTTATCAACCATTAAATTTCGATAAACTGTTCAAGCCACTGCAACAACCGGGGTAACTGCATAGCCCCGGATTGGCGGGCAACCTCCCGACCTTGCCTGAAAACGATGTGAGTCGGCATACTCATAACCGAAAAACGACGCACCAGCTCCGGCTCCTCTTCGGTTTCAACCCGCCCCAGAAATGCCTTATACTGAAGTTCAGCGGCGGCGGCCGCAAAAACCGGTTCAAAATTGCGGCAGTGCCCACACCATGAAGCCCAGAAATTGACCACCACCGGGAGCCCGTTCTTACTGATAAATTTAGCACAATTTGTATTAGTTAATTCGACAACCCGGCCCGGCAGAAGCGGCTGCTTGCATTTCCCGCAAAGTGGCCCCCCACTCAATCTGGCCCGAGCCACTCGGTTAACGGTTTGACAGTTTATACAAACCAGTTGTATATTATCGACCATCTTTTTCCCTCAATGATAACCGTCTAAAATTTTAGTTTTCTGTAAATTTTCAGCCCTATAGAATTGTTATTAACACTCCCCTCACAGCTTTTCAACAACTTCATCAACAACCATTTCACAAGACCTGTTGGTAACCGGTAAAAAATCTTTATTTTCCATAAGATAACTACAAACGATGGGATAACTATGCGAAATAATTAAATAATACATGAAGATAGATGGATTTTCAAACTCATTTCGCTATCTTTACTAAACAACTTCAGGTAATTAAGCCGCAACTCCAAACAAGTTTTCCACAGGCAGAAGGCTGAAAGCAGAATCACCCTTCCTCCAATTTAGCCTTTAGCCATAAAATTTCCTGTTTTTCAAGCTTAAGTTCTGCCAGAGTCGATCCTTGCACCCCGGCCGCCTGTTCCATAAAACGAAATCGTCGCGAAAACTTCAGATTCGCCCGATTAAGCACCCGTCCCGGTTCACAACCGGAGAGCCGCACCAGGTTTACGACAACAAAAAGTAAATCACCTAATTCCTCCTGCAGGCGTTCACCTCCTGATTCAAGGACCTCTTCGACTTCAGCCAGTTCCTCCCGCAGCTTAGGCAAGACCGCCGCCGGAGAGGACCAGTCAAAACCGACTTTTGCCGCTTTCTGACCGTAGACAAAGGCTTTCAACAGCGGCGGCAGCGACGCGGGGACCGAATCCAGCACCGATTCATACGCTTTGCCTTCAACCTCACGTTTGATCTTATCCCAGTTGACTTTAACCTGATCCGGCGAGATATCCTGTTCGGCGTCTGAAAAAACATGCGGATGCCGGCGCACAAGTTTGGCTTTGATCTGTTCCAGCGTATTTCCCAGGGTAAAGAGTCCACCATCTTCACCGAGACAGCTGAAGAAAAGCAGATGGAAGAAAAGATCACCCAACTCCTCCGACATCCCTTCAGTGTCATCGGCTTCCAGGGCATCGATAAACTCATAGACCTCATCTAAAAACTGACTCTTCATCGAGGAGAAATCCTGCTCCCGGTCCCAGGGACAGCCCTCGGGAGAGCGCAGTTTGCGCACAGTCTGCCAAAGTTCATTGAACCTGACGGCAGCCGCCGATGAATTTGATTGATCTTCCATAACCACAAAACCTCTTATATTTAGGGTATCTTGAAAAATACAAAACGGCCGCAGGATAAGACCCCTGCAGCCGTTTATGTACTACACAATGATTATTTGGACAAGATAATCAGAGAGATAATGCCCGCATCAGAACGAAGGCGGCCTGCAAAGCCTCGGTCGGACATAAGGGAAAGCACTCTTTGCAGTCCCAGCACTCTTCGGCCGCGATCTCGGGGACAAAGCTTATCTCTTTGCGGGTGCCGCGATCGACAAAACCGACGGCGAACTTCTTTTTGACTTCAGCACAGTAGCGCACACAGAGGCCGCAGTGGACACAGAATGAAGCCTCTTTGGCAAAACGATCCCGATCGGCACCATACTCCTTGGCCAACTCCAGAAGTTCGAAGGCATCCGGGGCGTGAGCCAAGTAGAGCTCGATAATTGTTCTCCGGATCCGGTCGATCTTTTCCGACCGGGTTGTAACCACCAGGCCTTCCTCAGCCAGATAGACACAGGAGACGACAATTTTTTTCCGTTCTCCGGCGCCCAGTTCGACAATACAGAGTCGGCAGCCGCCATAAGGCTCAAGTTTTTCATGATAACAGAGGGTCGGAATCCGAATCCCCGCGGCTTTAGCGGCTTCGAGCACCGTCATTCCCGTCTTAGCTTTTACTTTCTGGCCATCTATCTCTAAAAGAATTTCACTCATATTATTTACTCTTTTTAATGGTTCGTTCTTCTTCCGGAACCGCTGCGGGAACCGGGACTCCGGAGAGTTTGGTTACGGCGGCAAATTTATCGGGGCAGGCGTCAAAACAGGTACCGCACTTGGTACACTTGTCCTGATCAACTATATGGATCAGCTTCTTGCCGCCGATAATCGCATCGGCCGGACATTTCCTGAGGCAGGAACCGCAGCCGCGACATTTTTCCGGATCGATATAGAAGTTAATCAGCTCTTTACAGGAGAGTGCCGGGCAGCGTTTCTCTTCAATATGAGCCACATATTCATCTCTGAAATAGCGCAGCGTACTCAAGAAAGGATTGGGTGCGCTCTTACCCAAAGCGCAGAGCGCCGCCTCGGTAGCGGTCTCGGCCAGGGTTTCAAGCAATTCAAGATCGCCCTCCTGCCCCCGTCCTTCGGTAATATTGGTTAAAATCCTGAGCATCTGCCGCAGGCCCTCGCGACAAGGGGTACATTTGCCACAGGATTCATCGGTTAGAAACTCGATAAAATAACGAGCGACATCGACCATGCAGGTATCTTCGTCGAGCACGATCATGCCGCCGGAACCCATCATCGAACCGGCCTTGGTCAGTTCATCAAAACCGACCTCAAGATCGAGCAGGTTCTCCGGGATACAACCGCCGGAAGGACCGCCGGTCTGTACCGCCTTAAACTTTTTGCCGCCGGGGATCCCGCCGCCGATCTTGTAGATGATATCCTTTAAGGTGGTGCCCATCGGCACTTCAACTAAGCCCGTATTGGTAATTTTTCCGACCAGCGAGAAGATCTTGGTCCCCTTGCTGCCTTCGGTACCGAACTGAGTAAACCAGTCCGCTCCTTTGTTGATAATCAGCGGTACATTGGCCCAGGTTTCGACATTGTTCAATACGCTTGGCTGATTCCATAAACCTTTAATATTGGAGCGCACATATTTGGGCCGCGGCTCACCGACCCGGCCTTCGAGGGCGGTCATCAATGCGGTTGATTCACCGCAGACAAAAGCCCCGGCCCCCTGATGCACGATTACCTTAAAATCAAAGCCTGTACCCAGGATATTTTTACCGAGAAAACCATACTCTTCAGCCTTCTCAATCGCTAAAAGCAGATTTTCAACCGCCAGCGGGTACTCCTGACGCACATAGACATAGCCTTCGTGAGCCCCAATGGCGTAAGCTCCGAGGGTCAGTCCTTCAAGAATCGAATGGGGATTGCCCTCTAAGATCGCCCGGTCCATATAAGCGCCGGGGTCACCTTCGTCGGCATTGACGATAACATATTTGGCCTCGCCCGCGGCATTACGGGAACCTTCCCATTTCTGACCTGCAGGGAAACCGCCGCCGCCGCGCCCCCTAAGATTGGATTTTTTCACCTCTTCCAGAACTTCAATATCGCTCATCCCGGTCAGAGCTTTAGACAGCGCCGCGTAGCCGTCAATCGCCAGATAATCATCGATACTCTTCGGATCGATACTCAAATTGGGACCGAATACCATCCGCTGCTGGTTCTTATAGAAAGGTATATCCCCTTCGTGCGTAATCTTTTCACCGCTTTCCGGATCAGTGTAGAGCAGGCGGTCGATAACCCTCTTCTCTTTAGCGGTCTCAGAGATAATTTCCGGTACATCTTCAGGCTGAATCTGCAGATAGCAGACTCCACCCGGGTTATTGACAATAATCGGGCCGCGCTCACAAAAACCGTGACAACCGGTCTTTCTGATCTCAACCGATTCACTTAAACCCTGCTTTTCGATCTCCTCTTCGAGACAGCGCGCTACTGCAGCACTGCCGGAAGCGTTACAGGCCGATCCGGAACAGAGTGTGATACAAGATTTATCGGGATCCCGACGGTTCAGGATAGCTTTCCTGAACTCCTCTAATTCAACCGGGGAATTTATTTTTGCCATAATTTAATCCTACTCGTAATTTAATAGTACATCGGCGGTCTCACCCGGTGCCATCTTGCCGTGGGTGGTGCCGTCAATCTCCAACACCGGCCCCAGAGCGCAGCAGCCGAGGCAGTTAACCGTTTCGAGACTGAATTTAAGTTCAAGATCGGTCTCACCCGGCTTAATACCGATAACGTCTTCAATAACATCCAGCACCCGGCCGGCGCCGCGCACATGACAGGCGGTTCCCATACAGACATTAATCTCATGCCGGCCTTTTGGCACCAGGCTGAAAGCTTTATAAAATGTCGCAATATGGAGAATCCTGGTCCGGGGAACCTGAAGCCTTTCACCAACCCTTTCAAGGGCGGATTTCGGCAGCCAGTGATGTTCACTCTGAATTTCAAGCAAAACCTGAATCAGAGAACTCGCCTCTCCATTATGTTTATCAATAATCTGATCAACTCTATCATTGTCCATAATTATATTTCCGACTCCATTATCTATACGAGGGCGTAACTGTTATTGCTTTCATCATAACTCACCAGACCCTGACGGGAGGAATTGCCCATATGTTTAGCCACATCGGAGGGGCTTAAGCCGAGCATTTTCGAGATTTCAGCAGTAGTCAGCGGGCTCTCCTTCAACAGCAGCATAATCTGACTTAAAGACATCTTGTCGGCAATCAACTCATTGAAAAGCTCATCCAGTTCGCTGCTGGTAAAAAAGGCATCATAGGCCGCTTTCGATTTAACCGGCTGGCGCAGACGCTCACGTTCAACCAGTTTGATGTAGGGAACCAGTTTGTTGACCGCTTCAAGTTTCAGCTGCAACGCCTGGGCGTCAAAACCCTCAGCTTTACCCAGGGGCCCGATTTCCTTGATCTGATTACAGAAATCATCGGTCAGTTCAGCTAAAAGATTACCGTCGCTGCTGGAGATAAACTCCACCCGCAGACGTTTGGGGTTAAGGCCTAAGTGCTCCATTATTTTCCGCGCGATATAAACCGTGCTTAAAGCATCGTAATTGCCCTGGGTGATGTAGTTGCACTCATCGAGCTTGCAGCCACCGATAAACACCCCGTCCTGCCCATTCATAAAAGCTCTCAGGATAAATTCCAGATCAACCCGACCGGAACACATCACCCGAATAAGCCTCATATCACTTGCATATTGTAGTCTGGAAACTCCAGCCAGGTCCGCCGCCCCGTAGGCTCACCAGTGGCAGACAAAACCCAAAATTTTGGGCTTAAAATCAAGAGCTGCGCTCATTTAATTAACCTCTCTAGATGAAATAATAATTTAAGCTGCATCGATTTGGCTTAATAACTCTGCATCGGTAAAATGTCTCAGAACAATCGCGTTGGTCGGGCATTTGGCGTTACAGAGCCCGTCGCCTTTACAAAGCACCGGGTTGACCCAGGCTTTCCGGCCTTTTTCGGTTTGACGAAATTCAATCGCGTCATAACTGCAGGCGGTGATACAGGCCCCGCAGGAGACACAGTCGTCTTCATGCACCTCACAGATTGAACCGGAAGCGGTTACTGTATCCTGAGAGAGCAGTGTCAACACCCGGCCGGCGGCCCCGTAAGCCTGGTTAATGGTCTCCTGAATATGTTTCGGGTAATGCGCCGTACCGCAGAGATAGACGCCGTCGGCGGCAAACTCAACCGGTTTCAGTTTAACATGGGCTTCCTTGAAGAAATCATCCGGGCTCAAGGCCACTTTGAACATCCCGGCAGTTTCAGCCATCGTTGATGGCTGAACTACAGCCGCTGCTAAAGAGACAATATCGGCATCAAGTTCAAGCCGTTTACCCAAAACCAGATCCGGCACGGTAACCCGTAAAATCTCTTTGCCGCCGGCTTTGACCGCTTCAACCTGAGGCTGATCATCCATCTCAAAGCGGATAAACTTAACCCCCATCTCCGAGGCGTCACGATAGTAATCTTCCCGCAGACCGTAAGTTCGCATATCGCGGAAGAGAATATAGATATCCATCTCGGGTTTGTTTGCTTTCAGTTTCAGAGCATTTTTAACCGCATGCGAACAGCAGACCCGGGAGCAGTAATCATGGTCTTCATTACGGCAGCCGACACACTGAATCATCACCAGGCTGTCAGCTCCGGTTATCGTTTCGTTACCGGCCGCGATCTCTTCACCTACTTCAAGATGGGTAAAGACTTTATCATTTTCACCATAAAGGTATTCACTCGGCTGATACTCCTCGGCCCCGATCGCCAGCACCGAAGCACCGTATTCGATCTTTTTGATCCGGCCTTCAGTCGCCACCGTCGCCGTAAAATTGCCCAGGAAACCCGACACATCGGTAATCGTGGCATTATGGGAGACGTGAATCAGGGGATTGGCGTAAACCTTGCGTATAGTCTCCTTGAGTAAAGCCTGGACATCCATTCCTTCTATGGTGGTATAAAGCCGCCGGGCCATGCCGCCGAGTTCATTTTCCTTTTCAATCAATTCAACTTCATGCCCCTGCTCGGCAATCGATAAGGCGGTCGTCATTCCGGCAATCCCGCCACCAACCACGAGAGCGGTCGGATTGACCGGCAGATCAAATTCCTGCAACGGCTCGAGGTGCCGCGTCCGGGCCACCGACATGCGGATAATATCCTTGGCTTTCCGGGTCGCATCCTCTTTCTGTTTGCTATGCACCCAGGAGCAGTGTTCACGGATATTCGCCATATCGCAATAGTACTGGTTCAAACCGGCTTCACGCAGGGTATCACGGAAAAGCGGTTCTAAGGTTCGCGGGGAACAGGCGGCAATGACAATTCGGTTAAGCCCTTTCTCCTGGGCCAGATCGGTAATCTGCTGAGCGGAGTTGGTAGCGCAGGAGAAAAGCTGCTCCTGAGCGTAAACCACGTTCGGCAGGCTCAAAGCATATTCAACCGCGGAGGGAACGTTGACCACACTAGAGATATTGGCTCCGCAGTGGCAGACAAAAACCCCGATTCGCGGTTCTTCATCCGATACGTCGCGCTCCTCGGGATAGACCCGCTCAACCGCCAGTTTGCCCCGACGATAGTCGAGCATCTCCCCGCACTGGGCGCCGGCGCCGCTGGCGGTAAAAACCGATTCCGGAATATCAGTCGGCCCCTGAAAAGCGCCGCTGACGAAAATTCCCGGCTGATTGGTCGCAATCGGATTGGTGTGAATGGCCCGGCTGAAACCGTGATCATTAAGCTCGATTCCGAATTTATCGGAAAGCTCCTTAAAATTCTCCGGCGGATTCAAGCCAACCGAGAGCACGACTAAATCAAACTCTTCCTCTTTAACCCCGGCATCGGTGGTCGCATATTTTATAACAACATTCTTGGTTTCCGGAATTTCCCGATCAATCGAAACATAACTGCGGATAAAACGGGTTCCGGGAAGCTCCTCGGCCCGCCGGAAATAACGCTCAAAATCTTTACCGAAAGAACGGATATCATTATGAAAGATAGTGCAGTCAACATCGGCGTCGTGACCCTTGGTCAGAATCACCTGTTTCTGCGTATAGGTACAACAAACCCCGGAGCAGTAGCTGTTTTCACCTTCAGTCAAACGGCGAGAACCGACACACTGAATCCAGGCAATCTTTTTGGGGTGTTTTTTATCGGAGAGACGTAAAACTTCACCTTCGAAAGGCCCGGTGGAAGAGAGCAGACGCTCGTAGTCCATACTCGTGACCACATTCTCCATCCGGCCGTAGCCGTATTCATCTTTGGTTTTGGGATCAAAAGGCTCAATCCCGACCGAGAGGATCACCGCTCCGACATTGACATCTCGTTTTTTCGGAGTCTGGCGGAAATCGATAGCATCCGCCTGGCAGACGCCGCGGCAGATATCGCATTTATCCTCTTTCAGATAGAGGCAGGTCTCCGGGTCGATGTAGGCGACCAGAGGAATTGCCTGCGAGAAATAGACATGGACCGCCTTATTGTCCGAAATCTCCTGGTTGAAGGGGTCAGGATACTGAACCGGGCAGTACTCGACACAGGTTGTACAACCGGTGCACCTATCTTCAATAATATAGCGGGGCCGGGTTTTCAGAGTGACCTTAAAATCACCCGCTTCCCCTTCCATGCTGTCAATGTCAGTAAATGTCAGAACTTCGATGTTTGGATGCCGGCCGACCTCGACCAGTTTAGGTGAGAGTATTCACATCGAGCAGTCGTTAGTGGGGAAAGTCTTATCCAGTTTGGCCATGTTGCCGCCAATACTCGGCCCCTTCTCAACCAGATAAACCTTAAACCCGGCGGTTGCAAGATCAAGCGATGCCTGAATCCCGCTCACACCCCCACCAACGACCAAAACGTCGCCGAAATCACTCGCACCAGAGCCCTGGCAGAGTTGCTGAATCTTATCTACTGGCAATACTTCGTTTTCCACTGTCTATCTCCTACAAGTCAGAAGTCAGGATAAATGACAATTAAGTTAAAACAAGCAGGCCACACTTT
This sequence comes from Thermodesulfobacteriota bacterium, assembly GCA_024763535.1. GTDB lineage: Bacteria > Desulfobacterota > Anaeroferrophillalia > Anaeroferrophillales > Tharpellaceae > Tharpella. The sequence continues at coordinate 3,994 of JANTFH010000048.1, read as the reverse complement.
GCTTCGCCCACTTCGATGGGGACAGAATAAATTCAGTCCCCGCTTTGCGGCAGGCTGTGTTCTGCCTCGATATGGGGACAGATTTCAAATCTGTCCCCGGCAACAGTCAGCGAAGCGAAGTCTCCAATGGCCCGCTGCTTGTTAATCTCTACTCTACTTTACCGCGTCATTGATTACTTCGCTGATATCTTTAATTTCGAGAACGTCGCCGAGTTCCATATTCAGACGACTCTCTTCAAAGTTGGTAATACAGTAGGGACAGGCGGTAACCAGAATCTCAGCTCCAACTTCCCGGGCCTGCTCCAGACGCAGATTGGAAAACCTTTCGCTGTTGGCCGTTTCCATCCAGATGCGCCCGCCGCCGCCACCGCAGCAGAGACTGCTTTTACGGGAATCGGCCATCTCCACCAGTTCAAGTTTGTCAACCTTGCTTAAGACCTCACGCGGCTCCTCAAAAATATCGTTGTGACGGCCGAGATAACAGGGGTCATGGTAGGTAACTTTTTTGGCCAACTCCCCATCAACCTCCAAGCGTCCGTCGGCAATCAGCTCGGCCAGATACTGGGCGACGTGAACAATCTCAAAATGCACCATAAACTCGGGATACTCATTTTTCAGGGTATGGTAGCAGTGGGGTGATGAGACCAGAATCTTTTTAACGCCGTTATCGATAAAGGTCTTGATATTATCAGTCGCCAAACGTTTAAAAACACCTTCGTCACCGGCTTTGCGGATACTTTCACCGCAGCAGTTCTCTTTTTCGCCCAAGATACCAAAGTTAACTCCGGCTTTGTTCAAGACCTCAGCCGTGGCTACCGCCACCTTTTTCAGCCGCGCGTCATAGCTTAAATAGCAGCCGACAAAGTAGAGAATCTCCATATCTTCAGTGAAGGGTTTTACGCCGTGATCTTTGGCCCACTCACCGCGCTTCTGACGATCTTCATTCAAGGGGTTACCCTCACCCACGAGGCTGCCGCTCATCGTCCGTACCGGTTTTACCGACGTTGGGAAAACCTGATATTCGGTCGCAATCCGGCGCAAGGAGACACTAATATCGATCTGTTTCACCTGACGCGGGCACTGCAGGGCGCAGTTACCGCAGGTCGTACATAGCCAGAGTTCCTCGCCTTCAACATCGGTTAAACCGAAGGCCGCTTCCCGAATCAGCTTGCGCATACTGAAGGGCCGCACCCGGTTCCAGGGACAGACCGAATCACACAAGCCGCACTGGAAACACATCTTGAAGATCTCGCCTCCAGCCGCTTTTACCTCATCGACAATTTCATTAAACGGGGCTACTGTCTCCATTATCTACCCCTTATCCGCCATCCGGGCAACGGCATCCATAAGCGACTCCATGCCGTACTTATCGACCAGAGAGTCAAGACCAATTTCGAGTTCCGCCTGCTCAACCACATCATCAATCTCTTCTTCACGCTCTTCATAGATCAGAGCTTCGGCCAGGCACCATTTGACACAGAGGGGCTCATCTTCACCTTCACACATGTCGCATTTCAGAGGCAGACCGGAATCGGGCTCTTTGAACTCAGGGCGCGAAGGACAGGAAGCGCGACAGAAGGCACACTCATCATACTCTTTACCGTCAATCGTGTATTTATCCCGACCCGCACACTCGGCCACGGCATACTCACCGGCATAGACCGGAACGTAGATGTCGGTCAACGGTTCGCGAATAATCCGGATCCGGGACCGGGCCGGATTATTACTGCTGTATTTCGGACTCGCATGAAAGGCGGAGCAGATAACTTCACACGCCCGGCAGCCGTTACATTTGTCAACATCAATTCTAATAGACTTAACTATTTTCGTCTTTTTTTCGCCCTTCAAGGTTCACACCCTCCATCTATATTTTTAGTGCCTTACAGGTTATTTTCTGGTTTGAAAAACAAGAAAATGTTCTGATAAGAGCACTTATTTGCGGGCCAAAATGGCCGAATTGGGTTGCGGGGTCTATTCCCGCATTAGCGAATTTACACCGACTATTCTGTATCTCCGGTCAAAATTCCACGTTTGATAAAGTCTTCGCTGACATAATCAAGCCCTAATTCCTGCAGAGATTCCGCTGTTGGAATACCGTCATTATTCCAGCCTTTCATCTTGTAGTACTCATCCAGCAGCTTCTCTTCGAGCTCCGGAAATCTTTTCTTCCAGTGATCTTTCGGCGGCGCCTCATCAACCCGACGCATACCCCTTCTGATATTTATGGCCCGTACCAGAGTCCGATAACGTTTGGCGGCCTGGGTCAGTTTCTCTTCATCCATTTCAATCCCGGCTCCGGCCTGGATGAAGATCGGATAGTTATGAATATGATATGGCGGCTTCAGCGGGAACGATGAGAGCCCGGCACACATTCCCAGAGCATCATCGATATAGTGCATCCGCTCCTGCCAGTCGACAATATCACAGCACATCTCAACCGTGGGATAGTAGGGCATCGAGTTCTCGCCGCGCATCTCCCAATCGACAAAATACTGCTTGAATTTATCATCCGGGACCTGAATCCAGTCTTCAACAAATTTTTCCCGGTGCTCCCGCTTGGGAAACGGCGCCTGCGGAAACTGGCCTTCGATCTGGGTGATGTTCATCTTCTCACCGGTCGAATACATCAGGAAATAGATCGGATTGAGCATCGAGAGTTTCAACGGCAGCTGCTCGGTTTTCTTGATCGTATTGTGAGCGTACTCTTCGGCCCCGTTACCAATCTCTTTCGCGGCCCAGTAGGTACCGTTGGCGAGGATGTCACCAATCCCTTCACGATTGACAATTTTATCAAGCAGATAGTAGAAGCGGCCTTCATTATCCTCCGGCATATCCGGAAAATCGGCATCGGTCAGGATGCCGGCTTCGAGCAGCTCCAGAGCAAAGGCCATAACCTGCGGCGTCGAGAAACCATCGAGACCGTATTCGGTCGCCTTCTGGGCAATCCGCAGACCGAATTCAAGATCGGAAAAGGCGGCCATCGTATAGGTAAGTTTTGAGAAACATTTCATCATGTAGGTCGGCTGGCCCGGCAGCGATATCGTGGCGCCGCATTTCATCGGACAGTTATAGCAGCTGATCAGACGGGTCCGCGAGCTTTCCATGGTCTCGGTCCAGTCCTTGGCGATCTCATCCGTCCAAAAATCCCGGCGCCGGGTGCGTGAGTTACCCCACATAAAGTTCTCGGTATGCCACTTCTCATCGTGAATCTTCATCTCCTGAGGGGAACCTAAGCCCGCCAGAATCGGCATCACGCCCGGAATCGGATTACCATCCCGCTCTTTTATATATTCCAATACGCCATTACACTGTTCAAGATAAGTCTCCGGATCAGCCAGGTTGATATCCTGAGTGCCGCGCACGACAATCGCTTTCACTCCTTTATCACCCATCACCGCACCGATACCACTGCGGCTGGCACTTGAACGGCCCTGCTCAATCGAGGCATAGTAGACCCGGCTTTCACCGGCCAGACCGATGGCCGCAACCTGAGCTTTAGGCTCGTTGAGTTCTTCCTTAATCAACTCCGCCGTCTCAATCGCCCCTTTTCCTTTGAGATGAGCGGCATCACGAATCTCGACTTCATCGTTATGAATCCAGATATAGACCAGTTTTTCCGACTGGCCCCGCATAACGACATTGTCGTAACCGGCATATTTTAACTCCGGCGCCCAGAAGCCGCCCATCATCGAAAATGCCATCAAGCGGGTCTGCGGCGAAATGGTCGAGACGATGGTCCGGTTACAGCCGGTCGCCGGAGTTCCGCACAAAAGGCCGGCGCTGAAAATCAGTAAATTTTCCGGAGAAAAAGGTTCAACCTCAGGCGGTACCCGATCCCACAACAATTTAGCACTGGCACCCAGGCCCCCTAAATACAGCTCAGTATCTTTCGGGTCGGTCGCAACCCGTTCAATATTACCCCGGGAAAGATCAATCTCTAAATTAAAACCTGTCTCTGCATACCTCATTTTTTACCCCTTATCCTATTGCTATA
>JANTFH010000047.1 GCA_024763535.1 Thermodesulfobacteriota bacterium | reverse complement strand
CCTCCAGAACCAACAGCCCGATTATTCCCATGGCCTGGGCCGCCAGCCGCTACCTTTCCTTCTCTTCCTGGGACCGGCTGGTTATACCGCTGCCTTTCTCCCGGATAGAGTTTAAGTATGGAGAACCAATTTTCGTTCCGGCCGGTATCAAGGCCGCGGAGATTGAGTCGTATCGATTGGAACTGGAAAACAGGTTGAATGAGATTTATACAACTGTCTGGGAGAGGGTCGGGCGCGGCCCTCACGACGATGTTAAGTAATCGCTCTTACCCCACCGCCGGCAAAAGAGCCGGCTTATCCACACATGAAGTCCCACATTTTTGCTGATTTTAAGGCCAGCTTAAGTTATCTCAGCCGCTGCCGGCTGCGGCTGATTTTACGCCGGAGCCAGAGCAGGCAGCCGCTCAGGATAATCAGGGTCAAACCGAGACCTCCGGCCGGGGTAATGAGCCAGTAAAAAGGGCCGATGTACTCTTCGAAGATGCGGCCGTTGTGGAGTTCAAAAAGGGCATGCCAGAGTGAGATCCGGCCCTCTTTGCGGAGTTGGCCGGGCATTGCCGGCCAGAGTTCCGTATGCTGGCGCAGAGGTTTGAGCCCGCTTTCATAGTCGACGGCCAGAATCGGTACACCTTTGTAAACAGCAACTCCGGTGGCCATTATCGGCCGGCCCCAGTCGGGGGTACCGGTCGGGACTTTGGCTTTCAACTGGATGACAAAGCGCTTGTTGGTATCCCAGAGATAGAGCCCGCTGAAAGAGCCGATGAGAAGTTTGTCCGGGCCGACACTTTCAAAAACCAGGGCTCCCATGCCGTGAATCGGAACGGTGTCGGGAAGGCGCAGAAAATCTCTCGTGCCGTCAATCGGCCCGCTGAAAAGACCCTGCTTGGTGGCGATTATCAGTCGGTTTCTGCTTTTAAGATAGGCCGCCCGCTGGATCTGTTCGGCCCAGGGGTTGGCGGAAATATTGCGCGGCATCAGACTTGAGGGCACCTGCAGGCGGGCAATAGTCAGCAGTAGCGGTGGATGTGCGAAAGCGCCGGAGAGTGCGGTTATGGCGATAAAAAGTGCTCCGAAAATACCCAGCCTGAGATGCCAGCGGTAATTAACGGCGAAGATTGAGCCGCTTAAACGGCTCTTTTTGTGTCGTTTTTTTCTGTAGATTACATGCCAGACGAGAAGCCCGGAGAGACTGAGAAAAATAATCAGTCCGCCGACCCCGTCAACCAGCAGACGGCCGGGGAGACCGAAGATGGAGCCGTCATGAACTTTGCGCAGCCAGCGATAGAGAGGCGTTTGCTCAGCAGACCCGTCGGCCCGGGGCAGGGGCAGGGCCGTAAAAACCGGGGCATGGTTGTCGATCCGGGCTTTGAAAGCGGCACTGTCGGTAAAAGCCAGAATCTGTTGATCAACCTGCAGCAGGTCAATAACCGGTTTATTGTCAAGGGTCGGATTCTCCACCGGTCGCCACTTCTCATCTTGCAGGTAAAAAAGTCCCGCCCGGGTTCCGGCAAAGAGGATTTCCCGCCCGTTATAGTCTGCTAAAAGCAGGCAGAAGGTATCCTTGTCATAGGCGGATTGGGGGAAGCCTGCGGTTAAAGGAGTAAAACTTTTGCCCTGATCCGGGCTCCGCCAGACCCCCTCTTTACCGCCGACATAGAATAGATTGTCATGGTAGCGGGAGAAGGCGGAGTTGCGCCAGCTCATCCGGTTCCAGCTCTGGTACTGATAGTTTGCCGGCATCATCCGGTTGGCAAAGGAAAAATTTCGGAGCAGCTGAGGATGGTTTAAGGCGATACCGCTCAGGCCCATCCAGAGAAAGTAGACCATAGCAATGAGGCTCAGATGCTTGTGCAGCCATTTCAGGCTGCAGAAGGTTCGTGATTCGGGCATGATCTCTTTAAGTCTTACGTGAGAGGGGTTTATTGAAGGTGTTGAAAACTGCAATCCGCATAACGTAGAGTGCGGTTTACTGTCAAGTCTATATTTTTTATGAACGACTTCCGCTTTACATTGGATGCGGGTTTGTGGTATTGGCGCTGCCACTTAACTCAAACCGAGCAGTAGATAAAAATTTATAAACTAAAAAAGGAGAATGAAACATGGCACGGGCGAGCGCAAGACATATTCTGGTAGAGAGTGAAGAGGGTTGTCTGGAACTTAAAAAACGGATTGAAGCTGGAGAGGATTTTGCCACGTTGGCGGCAGCCAACTCCAAATGTCCTTCCGGTCAGCAGGGCGGAGCCCTGGGAGAATTTTCTCCCGGTCAGATGGTGGCCGAGTTTGATACCGTGGTTTTTAATGCTGAGGTCGGCAAGGTTCATGGACCGGTTAAAACCGATTTCGGTTATCATCTGATTGAGATTACCCAGCGTACAGATTAAATTTAAGAAATCAGCGTTGTCAAATTTAGAGTTTGCAACCCGGGATTAATGGTTATTCCCCTCCACTTTTTACGCTCCATTTCTGTTTTTCCAGCGCTTATTGCGCTGAAATTGCGAAACTCGTTCGTACCTCACTCAAACAGTCGCAATTTCGGCCGCTCCATTCGCTGGGGAAAACAACGAAATTCCGCGAGACGTTACGGGAAACAATCATTAATCCCTGGAGTTTCGAGCTTCTAAGGCTCTAACTGAAAAAAATGTAATAAAATGACAACTGATGTTTTTCTAAGAGGTGACTTTTCGGTCACCTCTTTTTTTGCTTTACATTTTGTCGGATGGCATTAGAATAGGGTTATGGATGAATGCCGATTCACTTTACACCGGATTGAAGGTTATATCGCGACTCTCTATCTGGTGGAATATAAGGATAAAGTTTTATTGCTGGATGGCGGGGCTCGTCGGGATGCGGCCCGGATTGAAAAGTTTTTTGTCCGGGAGTTGCAGCGGCCGCTGGCGGATCTTAAGCTTGTGCTGGTTTCGCATATGCACCCCGATCATGCCGGCGGAGCCCCTCTGCTGCGCCGAAGCTCTGCGATTCCGATTGCGGCCCATTTCGAGATCGATCGCTGGTATCGGGGCCCGAGCGGGGCGCTTCAGCATCTGATCGATACGGTTCTGGGTCACTACTCCGCCCGGCAGCAGTTCGGGAAACTTGAAAGGGCCTGGTATCCGCGACGGCTGCGGCCCGATTTTCTTTTGCACGATCAGGAGTCACTGCCTTATTTCTCCGATTGGACGGCCTACCGGGCTCCAGGCCATACGCTTCATGATATGGTTTTTTATCAGGAAAAGGAGAGGGTTCTTTATGCCGGGGATTTAATTATCCGGATCGGGGAGAAACTGCTTCCTCCTTTTCCCACCCTTTTCCCGGAGTTGATGAGGAAGACTCTGCAACACATGGCAAAATTGCCGGTGCAAAAACTGCTGCTGGCGCACGGGGGTATAGTTGAAATTGAGGACTCAGAATCATTTTTTACGTCCCTGCTGCCGCAGGTTGGCCGTTGTGATCACAAAAGTTTCAGAATGATTGAGCCGATCTGCTCTCTGGTTCCCGATGCCAGAATTTATCGCAAATCAAGAACTAATCAAGATTAAAATAGTTGTCTTTAGTCGCGGGTTATGTTAATGATGCTGAAATGCGTGACCTTGATATCCATGTGCAACCATAAAAACAGTAAACAGGAGGTTTATGATGCTTAACAAAAAAGTTGAAACAGCTCTGAATGAACAGGTTAATGCCGAGATCTACTCATCCTATCTCTATCTTTCGATGTCATCCTATTTTTCCTCGGTCAATCTGGCCGGGTTCGCGCAGTGGATGAAAGCCCAGGCTTTAGAGGAGATGGTGCACGCCATGAAGATCTATGACTTTATCAACGAGCGCGGCGGCCGGGTGCTGTTAAGCGCGATTGCGGCTCCGCAGACCGAGTGGGAGAGCCCGGTAGCGGCTTTCGCGGCAACCCTGGAACATGAACAGAAGGTGACCGGTCTGATTAACAATCTGGTGGATGTGGCAATTGCCGAGAAGGATCATGCGACCAATATCTTCCTCCAGTGGTTTGTCTCCGAACAGGTGGAAGAGGAGGCGTCGGTCGACGAAGTTCTGCAGAAGTTGAAACTGGTCGGCGGCCAGGGACATGGTCTCTTCATGATGGATCGCGAACTGGGGGCCAGAACCTCGAACCTGCCGTCACTGGCAGCGTCGGAATAAATCTTACCGAGCAAAATTAATCCGGGAAGAATCTGTTTAAACCTGATTGATAAGGAACTTTTTTGATGGCGAATCGTTTGCAGCACGAATCGAGTGCCTACCTGCGGCAGCACGCGCAGCAGCCGGTTGACTGGTATCCCTGGGGGGAAGAGGCTTTGGCGAAAGCCCGCGATGAAGATAAACCTGTTTTTCTCTCCATCGGCTACTCAACCTGCCACTGGTGCCACGTTATGGCTCATGAAACCTTTGATGATGCTGAAGTTGCCGGACTTTTAAGGGATAATTTTATCGCCGTCAAGGTTGATCGTGAGGAGCGTCCCGATCTCGATCAGATTTATATGTTGAGCTGCCAGTTTTTTACCGGAGGCGGGGGCTGGCCGCTTTCTGTTTTTATCACCCCGGAAGGCCTGCCCTTTTTTGCCGGGACTTACTTTCCCAGGCGTAGCAATGCTGAGCTTAAGATGCCGGGATTTATTGAAGTGCTTAATTATCTGGCGGAGCGCTGGCAGAACGGGCGGCAGGCTCTGGTTGAAAGTGGTGAAAAAGTTGCTGAACTGCTGCGTTCACAGCTTCAGGTACCGGCCGTGGATGAGGTTTTAAGTGTTGATCTCTTAGGCGCCGGAGCGGAACAGCTGGGTGAAACTTTCGACTCTGAAAACGGCGGTTTCGGCGGGGCGCCCAAATTCCCTACACCGCATCAGCTGCTTTTTCTCCTGCGCTGGCATCAGCGCAGCGGTTCGAGTATTGCTTTGACCATGGTCGAAAAGACCCTGGAGAAGATGGCCGCCGGCGGTATCTGTGATCATCTAGGCGGCGGTTTTCATCGCTACGCGGTGGATGACAAGTGGCTGATTCCCCATTTTGAAAAGATGCTTTATGATCAGGCGATGCTGGCCTTAGTCTATACCGAGGCCTATCAGATCAGCGGCCGTAAACTCTATGGCGAGGTTGTGGCTGCAATCTTTGCCTATGTTGAGCGTGAACTAAAAGGCGAAAACGGTCTCTTCTACGCGGCTCAGGATGCCGACAGTGACGGGGTTGAAGGGGCTTATTACGTCTGGACTAAAGAGCAGATTAAATCCGAGCTGGGAGAATTTGGCGGGGCGCTCTTCTGTCGTCATTACGGAGTAGATGAAGCCGGTAATTTTCCTGAAATAAAGGGCAGCAGTGTTCTGCATCTGGTCGAGGATGATAAAGGAGAGGATGTTCCCGAACTGGAAGCTTCAAGGAAAAAGCTTCTGGCGGCTAGGTCCCGGCGTTCAGCTCCGTTTATTGATGAAAAAATCGTTACCGCCTGGAATGGCTTGATGATCGTGGCCCTGGCCCGGGCGGCCACGGTGTTTGCCGAACCTGCGTATCTCGAAACGGCTGAGAGGGCGGCTCTCGCCCTGCGGGAAATTTGCGAAAACCATGATAACCGTCTGTGGCGTTTGAGTATGGCCGTAAGCGCTAATCCGACCCCGGCATTTCTCGATGACTACGCTTATCTTATCTCCGGGCTTCTCGAGATTGACCGGGCCGGGGACAGGGCTGAATTTAAGCAGTGGGCCGGAAAACTTATGGGTTCGGTCAATGAACTTTTCTGGGATGATCAGGGAGAGCGTTTTTTCTACAGCGGCAGTGATGCTGAGAAACTTATCTCCCGTAATCTCGAACTTCATGACGGGGTGCTGCCCGGCAGTAACTCGGTTATGATTGCTAATCTTCTGCAGCTGGCGGAGAGGGAGAATAACCCGGCTCTCAAGGAGCAGGCCGAAAAAGTTCTGGCCCGCTGTGCCGGCTACGCGGCCAGGACCCCGCTCCTCTATCTGCACTATCTGACGGTATTGGGAGACTATCTGCCTTAAGCTCTTTCTTGAGAACCTTGAAAAATCGGGTGCCATTTTGTGAATGCAATTCTTGCCGTAAGTATTCTGGTAACCGCCGGCCTTCTGGGCGGCAGTCTGGCCCGGCGTTTACGGCTGCCGTCGGTTACGGGAAATATTATTGCCGGCATTATTATCGGGCCCTACCTGACCCATCTGTTAAGTCACGAGATCGTCTACCATACTCTGAAACCGATATCCGAGATTGCTTTGAGTCTGATAGCGGTCTCAATCGCCTCCCATCTTAAACTGCGTCAGATCGCGGAGCAGGCCTTAAGCCTTTTAACGGTTGCTCTGTCACAGGCTCTGCTGGCCATGGTCGCAGTCTTTTTCCTGTGTAATCTCTGGCTTGATAACTGGATTGTCTCTCTCCTTTTGGCAACCATCGCCGCCTCGACCGCGCCCGCGGCGACGCTCTCGGTAATTCGGGAAACTGAAGCCGACGGTCCGCTGGTAAAAACCCTTTTATCGGTGGTGGCTCTGGACAATGTTCTGGCCATTGTCATCTTTGTTCTGGTATCGGTGTTTATCAGCAGTCATCTGGGCGGCCGGCTCGGTTTCAGCGATCAGTTCTTGAAGGTCGGAGAGGTTTTAGGCTCAGCTCTGGTGATTGGCGTCGGCGGCGGTCTGCTTATGATCCTTCTGGCCCGGCAGCTCAAAGAGAAGGCGCATTTTGTTTCTCTGCTGTTGATGGTTATCTGTTTTACCACGGGGGTCTCTCTCTGGTTTGAAATCTCCCCGCTGCTGCCGAATATGATCCTAGGCTTTGTGATTACCAACTTCTCCTCATTCGACCGGCAGATTTTGACCTCGATTGAGGATCTCGAGCCCTTTCTATATGTCTGTTTCTTCACCCTGGCCGGGACTCATCTCGATCTCTCTCTGCTGCCTTCGCTGGGAGTTGTCGGCACCATCTATATTTTTGCTCGTTACGGAGGAAAATTTTTCGGAGCCGGGATCAGTGCCTGGCTCAGCCGGTCGCCGAAACCGGTACCCCGTTTACTCGGTTTTTGTCTCGTGCCTCAGGCCGGGGTGGCGATCGGCCTGGTTGTCGCAATTCAGGAAAATCTCCGTCTGGCTCCCTATGAAGCCACGGTTACGGCAATTATTCTGGCTTCAATTGTTATCAGTGAACTGGTCGGCCCGGTTCTGGTGAAAGAGGTTCTCGGCCGGGCCGGTGAAATCGGTAAGGCCGGGCATCTGCTCTTCGGTATCGTCGGCCGGGAGGCGGTGGCGCTCGATTTCGCAGCGGTAGACAAATGGAAACTACTGCAGGAGATGGTCGATTTCGCGGCCGTCACTTACAACCTGGCACCGGAGTCACGTGACGCCCTGCTCTACTCTGTAATCGAGCGGGAACGCTCCTTAAGTACCGGGCTGGGCAAAGGGGTGGCAATCCCGCACGGCACCCTGGAAGCGGGGTCGGTTTCCGAGGATCAGGGGATTATGGGAGTTATGGCGGTGATCAGAGATGGAGTTGATTTCAACTCTCTCGACGGAGATCCGGCCCGAGTGGTTATCTTGATGATTATTCCGGAACACTGTTTCGAGGATCATTTGAAAACCCTGGCGGCGATCTCCAAGGTTTTCAGTCGTCAGGAGATGACGGCCCGGGTGGCGGCCGCGGCGACCCCGCACGATATCTACCATCTAATATTTACTGAAGAACACAGCGAGCTGGTTATCTAGACACCTTTGAGTTTTTCCACTATTTCACCGCCTTTAAGGACGATGGCGTAGATGGTACTCAGGGCCACATCCAGAGCTTTTTCATCGATATCAAAAAGTGAACTGTGGAGGGGATGGATGATTCCCCGCTGCTGATTGCCGCAGCCGAAGAAGAGGTAACAGCCGGGAACCTGTTGCGCGAAACGGGCAAAATCCTCACCGCCGAGAAGCGGGGGGCCGTTATCTTCAAACTGGTTGATCAATTTGTTGTCGCCCAGGATTTCAACCATCATATCGCAGAGTCCGGGATCGTTGCTTAAGGCCGGTGCGACTTCACCGATTTCGATAGATGCCTCAGCCCCGAAAGCCCGGGGCAGTTCTCTGACAAGGCGCTCAAGAGCACTGTGCAGACGTTGATGCTGCTCCCGGGAGAGTGAACGGATGGTTCCGGTCATAACCACCTGGTCGGCGATAATGTTGGAGACGGTACCGCCGTTGATAGTGCCGATTGAAATTAAGGCCGGGTCGATGGGATCTAAGTCCTTGCAGATTAAGTGGTTGAGAGCCAAAATCAGCTGGGCGGCTACCTGAATTGCGTCGACCGCTTTATCCGGGACACAGGCGTGGGCCGAGCGTCCTTTAACCGTAAGTGTGAAGTGTTCGGTTGCCGCCATAAAAGCCTGGCGCTGGAGCCGGGCGGTGCCGGCCTCCATCTCCGGGAAGAAGTGAAATCCGAAGATTGCCGCCGGCGGGGTATTGAAAAGACCATCTTTAAGCATCGCCGCCGCGCCCTGGCCATTCTCTTCGGCCGGTTGAAAAATAAACTTGACCGGGGTTTGCAGAACCCCGGGGTTCTCCTTGAGGGCGGCGGCCAGGCCGAGCAGGGTCGCGGTGTGGGCATCGTGGGCGCAGGCGTGCATGATGCCGGGGTTGGCGGAGGCATAATCCGTGGTCTTGCTGTCTTTAAGGGGGAGAGCGTCAAAATCGGCCCGGAAAGCGATCTCAGCTTTGCGGCTGCCGGATTTTCCTTCAATCCTGGCGACAATGCCGTGACCGCCGAAATTTGACTGGTGTTCGATGCCGTAATCAGTTAATATCCGGCTGATGAAGCGGGCTGTTTCAGTCTCTTGGCCCGAGAGTTCCGGATGACGGTGGAGATGGCGGCGCCATTTAAGAATGAGCGGGGAAAATTGGCTGAGAACGGAATCGATATTGTCCATTTTAAAAACCTTTGTGTCATTCGTGTCGGGGGTTGAAATATTTGTTTAAACCGTGCAGTTATAGTAGTCGAGTTTGTGCGGGCGGTCAAGAATGTAAGTTATGGTAAGACGGCGGGGAAATAGAAACCACAAACGCAGCCGGCAGAGGTGGCTCGCAAATGAACGCCTGCAGGCAACGTTTGATCAGTTGGATAATCGTTACAATGACAGTTTCGATCGCCGTCGCCGCCGCTATCCGGGCAGTGACGATCCGGTTCCGAAACAATTGAGCGTTAAGCGGGATCGGGATATCTTTCGTGAATGTGTGCGCCGTGACTATGCCTATCTTCGCTCCCAGAGATTTGCTGTTACTGCGGAATTTTCCGACCGGGTTCTGCCGCAGTCGGTTCTGGGACGGGCGCAAAACGGACATGGCTGGTTCGCGGATTCGGTCGGGCAGCCGCTGATCTTCGCCGATGCTACGTTTGATCGGATATGTTCAATTCTGGAAGAGCTGGAGCCGCAGTTGGGACATTTGCAGATAAGAGCCTGGCGCAACCATCAGATTGAGCGTTTGTTAAACCATCTGGAGCGCTGTTTCGGACAGCCGCTTATCGCTTTAGAGGATGAATCGGGCCCGCTTTTCGGGGTCGATTTTTTTCGCGGTCTCGAGGTTGAGACCGAGCCCTTTATCAAAGGTCTGGTTCTGGCCGGGCAGATGGATGATCCCGACTGCCGCAGGCGTTCACTGGCACTTATGCCCTTTGCTTTTAATGGTTATGAACTTGAATTAGGTTACGGCGGTCAAGAGGTGGTGGCCGCCGACCGGCTTGAGAAACTCGGCCTCGGTGATACCGGAGCCCGGGCCTTCAGCCCGGCTGAACGGCAGAGCCTGATCGATATCGGGGTTATTTTTACGGAAGCGAAAACTTATGCCTATCCGGAGTTTGATCAAGCCTATTTCCGCCGGGCCTCATGTGAAGGAGTCTGTGACGATCTGGCCCTGCTCTATATCGGCCGCCGTTACGGTTTCGCGGCCCTGCTCGGGGCTTTCTTGAGTGACGCGGTCGACACTTACGATAAATTTCTGGTGCAATGCCGGCCCGGAGGCATGGATGGTTATCTGGTTAATAAGTTGTTCTCACTCTCCTGGCAGAGAGCTGGCGTGACGCCGGTGACAGAGGATGAGACCTCAAGCCTGATAAATTTTGCCGCCAAACGGAATCAGCCGGGTACCCGGTTAAGTTCATCGCATCGGCGCCTGGTTCAATATGAGAGCGGCAGTGATCTGCCGACCCTGCTGCAGCACTGGAATTTTCTCGAGGGTAAACCGTTGCCTAAAATATGCTTTGGTTTCAGTCGGGAGCCGGCGGAAAGATTTTACCGGACCGCTTTTTTACGTTTCGAGGCGGCAAAATTGCCGGTTCCGTCCCCGACTTTTAATTAAACATATCCTGATTTTTACTTGTTTATCGGTTTAAACCGGAATTGGAGAGCTATGCCGATTTATGAATTTGAAGGCCGCCGGCCGACTATTGCCGACAGCGCTTTTGTCGCTGAGACCGCAACTATTATCGGAGATGTACGTCTTGCTGAAGATGTCTATATCGGGCACGGAGCGATTTTGCGGGGAGATTACGGGACGATCGATATAAAAAGCCAGAGCGCGGTTGAAGAGGGGGCGATACTGCATATCAATCCCGGGGCTGTCTGTCGGATCGGACATCGGGTGACGATCGGTCACGGGGCCAAACTTCACTGTCTTGAACTGGCCGATTCCGCGGTTGTCGGCATCGGGTCGATTCTCTCTTTTAACGTAAAAATCGGGGAGTGGAGTATCGTTGCTGAAGGGGCCGTGGTTCCCAACGGTAAAATTATTCCCTCCGGCGTTATCGTTGCCGGGAATCCGGCTTGTGAAATCGGTAAAGTCGATGCTCGGCACCGGGATTTCTGGAATTACGGCAAGGATCTCTATGTCGATCTCGCGGCCCGTTATCCGCTCGGCTGCCGGCGTATCGATTGACGGCTTATTTGGTTCGGGGACAATATTTTCTTGCCAAGAGACCACTTATCCGTTTATAAAGTCTTAAGTGAGAAAGATCAATAAATGCTTATTTTTGTGGTGGCTTAATCATGATTGTGACCTGCCCGCGCTGTTTGACGAAGTTTAATTTTTCCGATGAATACCGGATTGCCGGTGTGGAGATTAATTTTCGTTGTTCACGTTGTCGTCAGGAGTTTGTCTTTACTCCTGAGGAAGATAGTGTTGATCTTGCCGATATCATCTCCTCTCTTTCTGAACCCGTTGCGGCGGAATCAGCGGCCGGGGAGAGCCGGGACGTTTCTGCCGAAGCGGCCGAGATAGAGCTGGATGAGCACTTTACTCCATTTGCGGCCCGACCAGCTGACGATGCGGCGCCGACTGAAACGGAGCTTGAACTTGACCTTGATGAACTCTTTCCGGCCGAAGATGATATTTTAAGGTCGGAGTCTCCGGCGGAATCATTAGATGGCGGTAAGGTTTCCGAGGTGGATTTCGTGGACGCCGCACCTGAAACTGCGCTTGAAACCGCGCCTCAAACTGAGGTTGAGGTTTCCGCTGAGCCGGAAATTGATGAACCGTCCCCGGATCCGGATGTCATTGATGGCGATGATAACGAAGCCGTTGGCAAAGATGATGGTTCCGCCGATCCGGCAACCGACGGAAAAATCGAGGAGCATCTCCCGGAGGACGAGCCCGAAACGGTAACTGAGGTTGAGGCGGAGCCGGAAGCGGCTCCGAAATCATTAAGCTCCGACCCGCCGCCGGTCGAGGTTGAGAAAGGAACAAGCAACCCTTTTCTACTCTTTATCGGCGCGGTCTTGATTTTGGGATTGGCTTTGTGGGCCGGTTACAGTATGTGGCAGCAGTATGCCCTTGATATGGGGCGATATCTGCAGTTGGTTGAGGTCTCGAACCAGCGTCTGCACCTGGCTTCCGACCGGAACCTGATTGTCCTGAAGGGAAAAATTGTCAATAGCTCACCGAAGATGGTGACAGACCTCAAGATTAAAGGGGTGCTTCTTGACGGTAACGGTAAAACCGTAGCGGAAGAGGTGACGACCGGAGGAGCTGTCTATTCTCAGGATGAGCTCTACCGGATGGACAGAGGAACACTGGCGCAGCTTGAGAAAAATGGGGTTAGCCGGCTGCCGGCCGGGGGAGAATTGCCGTTTATGGTCGTATTTTATGAGTGTCCGGATGATGCCGGCAAATGTTACGCTGAAATTTCGTCATTTCAGGTGAAGTAAATTGTGGATTCACAAGAAGGATCAGTATTGAAAATAGATAGTTTGTCCAGAATCTTTTCAGGCCCGATGGCTATTACGGCCCTTTTGTTATTTTCGGGCGTTATTATCACTATATTTTTCAGTAGTTGTGCGAAAATTCAGGAACCGCAGGAGCGTCAGGTTTCCATGGCTTTCAGCAAGTCGGCGCCGGCGATTCCCGGAGATGTATCATCTGAATCACTCTACTATTTTTCCATCTACAACTGGTTGCGCTACCAACCCGGCAGTCGGGCTCAGGCCGGATCTCTCCACAGCCTGAAGCAGGCGGTGAAGGCGGATCCCGGATCTCTCTATCTGCGTCTTGCGCTGGCGGAACTGCTGCTTAATATGCATCAGGTTAACGAGGCCCAGGCCCACGCCGAGGCCGCATTGGAACTTGATCCCGGTAACCGGAGAGCCCGACGGCTTCTGGCCGCGACCTACACCCTTACCGGAGATAAAGAGAGGGCGGTTAAACAGTACGAAGGGTTGATTAAAGAAGACCCTGATAACAGTGAGGCTCTCTTTTATCTGGTGGCTCTGTACGCGGAAACACTGGAGTATGAGAAGGCTCTGGATCTCTTGAAAGGCTATCGTGAACAGCATCCGGATGATGTTCTGGCCCCTTACTATCAGGGGAAGATTTATGCCGAGCTGAAACTTTACAGTGAAGCGGAGCGTTATTTTAAAGAAGCTCTCAAGATAGATCCGGAGATGGCCGATGCCTGGCTCAATCTCGGGCTCATCTATGAGTTTACCGGTCGGCGGGAGGAGGCAGTAGCTGCCTATCGGAAGTTGCTGGAAATTGATGGTGGTGATCGGCAGGCTTTGGAGAGACTTGGTCAGCTGTTGGTTGGAGATGGCAATCTTGATGCGGCCCTGAAAATTTTTCAGCGCCTTAAAGAGCAGGGCGAGGTGCCGGCAAGTATCAATATTAAAATAGCTCTGATCTATTTTCAGCAGGGTAACTATGAACAGGCGGCTGAGATCCTGGAGGAGCTGCATGAAGATTATCCCGAAAGGTATCGCATTACCTTCTATTTGGCCTCGAGTCTTGAGGCTTTGGAACGTCAGGAAGAAGCCCTAAAGCTTTTTTTGTCAATCCCTGAAACTGATGATCTGTTTTATGATGCCCGGGTGCATGCGGCTTTTCTCTATGAGAGTCGGAAAGAATTTAAGTCCTGTGAGGAAGTGCTGGCGGATCTTATCGCCAGATATCCCGAAAAGGTTGGCCTTTCCCGGATGCTGGCTTCACTGCATCAGAAGCAGGGTGATGATCAGGGGGCTCTGCTCATCCTTAAGCAGGCCCTGGATCTGCACCCTGATGACTATAAACTACGTTTTGCTCTTGGGGTAGTCTATAACGATCTGGGTCGGACGGCTGATAGTATTAAGGTGATGCAGGGGTTGCTCAAGGAGAATCCCGATGATGCGGCGGTCCTGAATTTCATCGGCTATACCTATGTGGAAGAGGGGGTTCAGTTTGATGATGCGGAAAAACTGCTCCGCCGGGCACTGGCGATTAAGCCGGAGAGTGGCTATATTTTGGACAGTATGGGCTGGCTTTATTACGCCCGTAAAGATTATGATAAGGCTCTGACTTATCTGCTGGAAGCAGAGGCGAAAGTTGGTGATGACCCGACGATTTTTGCGCATCTGGGCGATATCTATCTGGCTCTTGAACATTATGATGAGGCGCTGAAATACTATCGCCGTTCACTGGAATTGAAAGAGAGTAAGAATATCCGGGAGAAGATGGAAAAACTGTTGCAAAAGGTTGAGTGATGTGATAAGCGTTGGCGCTTAAAATAGTTTGATATGGAGAAAGGTCTGAAATAATTTTATAAATTTAACTATGGAGAGAAAAGAATGGCTGAAGTAACCTCCCCGATGGTGGGCAAAATCTTTAAGGTTGAAGTAAACGTTGGTGATCAGGTAGCGGAAGGCGATGAGGTGGTAATCCTCGAAGCTATGAAAATGGAGATGCCGGTTGTATCTCCGATTGATGGTGAAGTAAAAGAGATCAAAGTCGCTGTCGGTGATGCGGTTGAATCTGATACCGTTATTGCGGTAATTGAATAGAGACAGTTAAAGGCGTGATTACCGGATGCGGGGTCACGCTTTTTTTCCCTTACTGTACACGGTATACAGTATACAGTAAGGCTGATGTGGATCAACAACCCTACAAGGAGGACAATAGATAATGGGGAAATTACAGATAACTGATACAGTGCTGCGAGATGCGCATCAATCACTTCTGGCAACAAGAATGCGAACCAAAGATATGTTGCCGATTGCCGAAAAGCTGGATCGCATCGGTTATTGGTCGCTTGAAGTCTGGGGCGGCGCGACCTTTGATACCTGTTTGAGGTTTTTGAAGGAAGATCCCTGGGAACGTCTGCGGGTTTTGCGCAAGGCGCTGCCCAATACACGTCTGCAGATGCTTTTGCGGGGGCAGAATATCCTCGGTTATCGGCATTATGCCGATGATGTTCTGGAAAAATTTGTGGAGCGGGCGGCAGCCAGCGGCATGGATGTTTTCCGGATTTTTGATGCTTTAAACGACCCGCGCAATATGCGGACGGCCATGGACGCCGTCAAAAAAGCGGGCAAGATTGTTGAGGCCGCGGTCAGCTACACAATCAGCCCGGTACACGATAACGCTTATTTTGTCAGAATGGCGAAAGAGCTTGCCGGCATGGGTGCGGATACGATCTGTATCAAGGATATGGCCGGGCTTTTGGCTCCTTATGATGCCTATGATCTGATCAAGGCGATCAAGAGTGAGGTCGATATCCCGATTCACCTGCACGCCCACTGTACCAGCGGCATGGCCCCGATGACCTATATGAAAGCGGCCGAAGCCGGAGTTGATATTGTCGATTGCGCGATATCTTCCCTCTCCTCCGGGACCTCACAACCCCCGACTGAGAGTCTGGTGGCTTCCCTGAAAGGGACCGAATATGATACGGGTCTCGATATCGAAGCCATGGCCGAGATAGCGGAATATATCAAGGATGTGCGCAAGAAATACAATGCCTATGAAAGCGGGTTTACCGGGGTCGATACCAACGTTTTGATCTATCAGGTTCCCGGAGGCATGATGTCCAACCTGGAAAGTCAGCTGCGGGACCAGGGGGCGATCGATAAGTTAAAAGATGTGCTTGAGGAGATTCCCCGGGTTCGTAAGGATTTCGGTTATCCCCCGTTAGTCACTCCGAGTAGCCAGATTGTTGGAACCCAGGCGACTCTGAATGTGATTACCGGACAGCGCTACATGATGATTCCCAAGGAGTCAAAGAATGTTCTCAAGGGAATGTATGGCCGCTCCGTGGCACCCTTTAATGCCGAAGTTCAGAAGAAAGCCTTGAAAAATGAGGAGCCGGTTACCTGCCGGCCGGCCGATCTGCTGCCGCCGGAGATGGATAAACTGACGGCTGAGCTCGGGGATAAAGCGAAAAGCGTTGAAGATGTACTCTCGTATGCGCTCTTTCCCGATGTCGCGCTTCAATTCTTTGCGGAACGTGAAGCCGGTGAGTTTAAGCCCGAGGATAAATTGCCTAAAGATTAGTAAGCTGAGTTATGAGAATGCTCACTGGCGGGCGGCGCCCGTTTTTGAGTTGTTCCCGAGGTTAGTAATGTTTTAATAGAAAGGGCCATGGCTTCAGATATCTGAAACTATGGCCTTTTTTTATTTTATTCAGGGAGCGGTAATATTTGCTTTCTGGGGAAGTTAAGACTTATGTGGCTGGCGATAGATGGTTATAATGTGATTGCGGCAATGACCGGCGAAGCATTATCCAGGCTCGATCTCGAATCGGAACGTGAAGAGTTTAATCAGCTTCTGGTGCGTTACCGGAGTTTGAGTAAAAACCGGGTTACCGTGGTCTATGACGGGGGCCAGGTTTGTGGTGGAGAAGCACGCAACTATTCTGAAGGCGGGGTGAAGATAAGTTTTTCAAGTTCCGGTCAGACGGCGGATCAGAAGTTGATTCAGATGGCCCGCCGGCACGGCTCCGGCCTGACCGTTGTCAGTTCCGACCGTGAGGTTGTTGTCGGGTCGGAAAAGAGCGGGGCCATAGTTTTGGACTCAAGTGAGTTTGTGCAGCGGATGCTGCTGTTGTTGAGTGGGGATGAGCTTGGGGAAGATGAGGGCGATACCGCCAGGTCACAGCGGCATCTGACCCGGAAAAAAGGTAATCCCAACCGCTTAAGCAAAAAAGAGCGGCGCCGTAACCGGCGCCTGCAGTCAATGTGATTTTTTTATCCGGATGGGGCTGGATCAATTCAGAAAAGTTTATTCTCTTCATTCAGACAGAGGCGGAGAATGTTATCTTTGTGTTTGTAGATTACAAATCCGGACATGATCAGGGCGCAGTAAACAATCTTCCAGCTTGAGCCGGTCTGGCAGATGAAGAGCGGCATGGTTACGGCCGCCGCCAGAGAGCCTAAGGAGACAATACGGGAAATTGCGGTTACCAGGCCAAAGAAAATGACCCCTATAAGGGTCGCCAGCGGGGCTAAAGCTAAAAAAATCCCTAATGCGGTTGCCACTCCTTTACCGCCCTTGAAACCTAAGAAAATCGGATAGAGGTGGCCTAAGAACGCGGCCAGGCCGGCGAGAGCGGTGACCCCGTCTCCGGCGTCAAAAAAACGGGCCAGCATTATAGCTGAAAAGCCTTTCAGGCAATCTCCGCCGAGGGTGATGAGGCCGGCTTTCTTGCCGGCGGTCCGGGCAATGTTGGTGGCTCCGATATTGCCGCTTCCAAGCTGGCGGGGATCGCCGCTCTTAAACCACTCAGCGACCAGTACGCCGACTGGAATCGACCCCAGCAGATAGGCTGAAATCCAGAGAAAAAGTGCTTGCATAATTTTCCGTTATTAGTGAGTTTTTTATAAAAGGTTAAGTTCTCGCCGGAAGAGTGCTTTACCGAAGATTTTCAACGGTATTTTTCGACATAGGCATAGGCGCTGTGATTGTGGATGCTCTCCATATTTTCAGCTTCAATCGTAAACCAAGTAATATTGCTGTCTTTCTGTAAGCGTTGAAAAAGATCCCGCACCATATCTTCCACAAACATCGGGTTGTTGTAGGCTTTTTCGGTGACGTATTTTTCATCCGGTCTCTTTAACAGGGGATAGACTTCACAGCTTGATGCGCTTTCAATTGTCTGGATCATATCTTCAATCCAGACAAATTTATCAAAACTGAAATTTACGGTGACTGTGCTGCGCTGGTTATGAGCACCGTCTTCGCTGATCGCTTTGGAACAGGGGCAGAGGCTGGTAACCGGAACCTTGACCCGGACCTGAAAATCCATATTGTCAGCGGTCTGGCTGCCGATAAAACTGCACTCGTAATTCATCATACTTTTAGCCCGGGAGACCGGAGCTTCTTTCTCGATGAAATAGTCGAAAGTTATTTCCAGATGGGCAAACTCAGCTTCCAGGTGTTCCCTGATCTCACCTAAAATAGTTGGAAAAACCTTGATGCCGATCTTTTGATGGTATTTGTTGATAACCTCAACAAAACGGCTCATGTGCGTACCTTTGAAGTGGTGCGGGAGGCCGACAAATATATTGAAAGAGCCGGTGGTGTGCTGAACTCCGTTAGTCCGGTCAAGGACAGTAATCGGGTATTTCACTCCTTTGACGCCGACCTTGTTGATGTCAATCTGGCGGTAGTCCTGCATCTTCTGGGTGTCATGAATAGTGTGGCCCATATGTTTTTTACCTGTTAGAATATGGTTAGCGGAAATATGCGGCCGCCGCTTTTTCAGATTCCCAGGCGACGATCTTGTGAACCTGAACCGGTAGTTGGGAGAGTCTTTTTTCGAGTTCAACAAATATATATTCCGCAATAAGTTCCGACGAGGGACTCTTGCCGGCAAAAATCGGCAGTTCATTCAGATAGGTGTGATCCAGGGTTTCGAGAATGGCATGGGTGTGCTCTTTGAGGATCTTGAAATCGATGAGCATTCCGCTTTTGTCAAGTTCGCTTCCCTGGATGTAGATTTCGACTTTCCAGTTGTGACCATGCAGGTTCTCGCATTGGCCGCAATAGTTGAGCAGGTTGTGAGCGGCCGCAAAAGCGGTCTCTATTTTAAGTTCGTACGGCATAATTTATTATTCCTTTCCGGCTAGTTGTTGTCGATGGTCTTCGATATAGGAGTAAGGGATGATGCGGATCAGTTCATCCAGGGTGGTCTGGCCCTCTCTTAATTTGATCAGGGCCTCTTCGACCAGTGATATTGTATTTTCCCGGGAGCTGATTCTTAACTTTTCGAGTTCAGCTTTCTTGTTGATCAGGAGAATGTCGTTCTGGCTCGGTTCCCAGAGTTCAGCAATAGCCACCCGTCCCTTGTAACCGGTATAGTTGCATTGTTCGCAGCCGACTCCTTTCTGCCATTTGATGTCGGTCGGGGGCGTGAGGAAAAATTCGTTGATCAGATCTGGACTCGGAGTATAAGCTTCGATGCAGTTGGGACAGATTTTCCGGGCCAGTCGCTGAGATATGACCCCGAGCAGAGATGATGAGATCATGCTCGGATTGATCCCCAGTCCTGACAGGCGTGAGATGGCACCGAGAGAGTCGTTGGTGTGCAGGGTGCTTAAAACCAGATGCCCGGTCTGGGCCGCGCGGATTGCCATCTCGGCGGTTTCGCCATCGCGGATTTCGCCGATCATAATAATCTCCGGATCATGACGCAGGAAGACCCGGATATAGCTGGCAAAGGTCAAGCCGATCTTCTCGTTGACTTCACATTGCATAAAGTTGTCGTAAACGTATTCTATCGGGTCTTCGGCGGTGACAATCTTGAGGCCGGGTCGATAAGCGGTCAAAAGGCCTGACTGCAGGGTTGTACTCTTGCCCGATCCGGTCGGGCCGGTAATCAGAATGATGCCGGTATTCTGTTTGAAGAGGCGGATCAGTTTTTCTGTCAGATTAGCGGAAAAATTCAAGTGATCGATAGTTGAAGGGGCTTTTTGTGAATCCAGAATCCGGATGACGATGTTTTCCCCATGATAGGAGGGAATGACGGAGACCCGGAAATCTATATCAATCTTTTCACCATTACGGATAACGTGCGAGCGGAAACTTCCGTCCTGGGGCAGACGTCTCTCGGCGATGTCCAGTTTACTTAAGACCTTGATTCGGGAGACTATTTCCCGGCGGAAGCGATTGATGTTCTCCTGCAGGGAGCCTAACTTAAACTCCTGTAAAATGCCGTCCACCCTGAACCTGACAACCATGTGGCGGTCGCGATTTTCCAGGTGGATATCTGATGCCTGCCGTTTCAGGGCCCAGGCTAAAAGCCGCTGCACCAGCATATCAGCCCTTTTGCTGTCTTGAGCCTCAATATATTGAGGCTTGCGAATCTCGGGTTGATCGCTGTTTTCCAGGTTAAAGCCAAAATCCATACCGACATCGATGTCGTTAAGGGTATCTTCTTGCTCTTCATCCTCAATCGGGGTTTCACTCGTATAGAGTCGGCTGAAAGCTCCTTTAATAGCACTCTGGGATGAGGTGACGATATTTATCTTCAAGCGGGTGAACATCTCAAGCTCGGACGCCAGCTCAATATTGGTAGGGTCGTCCATCGCCAGAGTGATGCTGCCTTCAGTCATGGATATCGGGATAATTCTATGTCTTAAGGCATAGTCGCGATTGATTCTCCGGGTCAGGCCGGGGTCGATATTGAGGCGGCTGATGTCGATGTAGGGTATATTAAGTTGGGTGCTTAAAGCTTTGCGTATATCTTCGTCTGAGACCAGTGATTTTTTTATCAAAATCTCGCCCAA
>JANTFH010000046.1 GCA_024763535.1 Thermodesulfobacteriota bacterium | reverse complement strand
CGGAAACCTATTGAAACCTTTGAATTGGGAAAGAACAAAAAATCTGAGCTGACTGATACAGCTGCGTAAATCACCTTTAACCCGGGAGGCTCAACTGTCCGGTAGGTGCTTGACTTTTACAACTTAATAAAAAGTCACCATCCCTTGCGGGAAACATTAATTTTACAAACCGGTCCTACAGAATCAGCCCGCAGATCTTTCCTGCAAGATGTTCATAATTGTGCCCATAAATCGCTTATAATGACTTGGGAACCTCAACCTACCGGAAGTTCAATTTTTTAGAATATATTTTTTACAACCTGTAGCAGCATGAGTTCTTTTAGCACAATGTCGCTTACCACAACCACCGAACTTTACTGCCGGCGGTTGTGGAGAACCTATCGGGAAGAACGCAACATCAATCTATTCGATGTGCCCGCCTAACTGAGAGTCGGGCCATACGCCCGCGGCGATTATTATTCTCCGGCTGCGGGTCTTCCGGCAGACGGAAGGCGCACAGATGAAGAACTCTTTCATCAACCTCCAGAGCGCCGCCGGTAAGGCCTTCGCCCTGCAGACGCAGATCATGACCTTCACCGAGAGCCGGAAAACTATTGACGACCGATTTGGCGCAGTCATCTAAAAGTTTTTGCGCTATCTGGGAATCAGGATGCGGATTTTCGGACGATTTTTCATCAAGATTGTCAATCGCATCCAGAGCATAGCTTTGTACCAAACTCGGGGTCATGGCACGAAAGGGTTTAGAACTGTCAAAAAGATCAAAACCTACCGCCTTGCCGTTGATAGCAAAAAGGGCACCGGTCTGCCGGTCTGCCGGCGTAAAAGCTTTTTCGAAATCATCAAGACGGGCCCGGTTATCTTCATACATAGCAGCCGCCGCTCGGGTCGGCGAATCGGCTTTCATACGGCTGAATTTGACCTCAATATCTTCCCAGATTTCACTCTGGTTGGTACGCCGGGAGCCGGAACGATTCATGGATTCCGAGACCCGGTTGGCTTTACGGGCGCGGCCGGTGGCAAAATGGGTTCTTTTAGCGGCGCTGAATTTGCTTGAATCGGCCCGCCAGCGGCCCTGTTCAACGCACGATACCGGAATAACAATGGTGGTTTTGGCAGCGACGAGAAGCGTTAAGTTGATGATCCGGTTCTGTTTGGCCCCGACCAACTCCTCACCATCCAGCAGCAGAACCGGTTTATCGGCTTCGTTGACAAACTTCAGTTCCGGAACGCTGCCGCTTTCCACAACCTCCGTGACCCGGGCGGCTCCGGATTCCAGGACCTCCTCTAAAAGCAGATAATGAGCTTCATGCGGGTCATTATCCAGCAACGGGAACATGGTCAGGTTCTTAAACTGCTGACTTTCTCCTACCGATATACGGTCAAGACGTTGAGATATACTATTCATGGCATCCTCCTTTTTTTGAAAACAATTTGTCTGTTTTCTTTTAGTGAAGGGCCATTATAGCAAAGGCAGGGGCTCACAGGATGAACCTCTGACTTACTTTTTTTGATATTTTTTTAAACTTAGTTCGAGACGCTCTTTTACTTTTTCCCGCAAACTTTCCGGTTTTAAGACTTCAACCTCCGGGCCGTAACGCATGATGTCCATGAGTAGTTCGGTATCATTGGCAAAAGGGAGGCAAAGGATATAGCTGCCATTTTCGTCAACCGTGCCCTGCTGTTCCGGATGCCACTCCTCGCGGGCCACCCAGCGGGCACACTCCGGCGAAAAACGTAAAACCGCGTCGGTTGTCCGGCAGCCGGCAAAGATACCATAGGCAGTAGTAAATTCTCGATTCAGCTGCGCTTCGGACACATCTCTGGCAGCCAGATCAAGCGCTTTGACCTGACTTATCGCATCCAGGGAAAAACAGCGAAGATCATCACGCAGATGACACCAGGCATCGAGGTACCAGTTATCGCGGTAATAGATCAGACGTTGAGGTGAAATGGTGCGCACCAGGGTCTGATCAGCCCCGCGATTGAAATGGTGGATATGCAGCTGATGACGATTGAGCAGGGCCGTCATAATGAGAGGAAAATGTTTTTCCGGCACCGGCCGGGCGGCAAACTGCAGAACCCTGACCTTGTCGGCAATCTCTTCGGCCGAGTGTCCACCGGAAGCAAGAAGTTTACGGATGCGTTTTTTTAAGGGAATAAGATGCGGCCCGAGCAGACCGGGTTGCAGGTTGGCAAGGAGTGACTCCATACTGAGCAGAGCATGAAGTTCCGATTCATTAAACCAGAGGCCGGGCAGAGAATACCGGGGCATGCCCTCTGGCTGCCCCCCATAACGGTAACCACTGCGCGATCGATCCCAGACTATAGGGGCGTTGAGCCGATCACGAAGATATTCGATATCCCGCCTAATCGTAGAACGGGAAACCTCCATCTCCTCCATGAAGCAAGCTAAAGAAACAACCGACTTTTCCTTAAGGAGCATATCAATCCGGTAGAAACGCTCGGTTCGGTCCATAATTCAAACACCTGCTACAGGTTGAAAGATACAGCCTCCCTGTAAAAACGCTCAGGATGCATAGCCTGAAATTGAATAAATTTCAAGTTGGAGTTTAAAAATATGGCGAAAGACATTATTTACAAGTCAGGCCAAACCATCCGGTTTATGATACGCTCTATCTATTGACTGCCAGCTTCCATATTGATTAAATTATCAAATCTGATCCGCTTCGAGTTCACGGGCGGCGGCGGCGTAGCAATCGGCGGCGGCGAGGTTGTTTCCGGCCAGGGAAAAGCAGGTTGCGGCCCCGAGAAAATCACCCCGGCGGCGCAGGAGAGCGGCGTATTCGTTAAGATTGGCAAGAGCCTGAGGATTGTCGACTCCGGCCGCCGGAGGCGGGGCATTGGTCTCTGCGAACCGGGCGCTTTCCGGGATCGCTGGGCGATCTTTAACTTCGACATCAGATTCCGGCAGCAAAACCGGGTCTGCGGTTTTAAGACCGGTCTCCTCCCAGGTAAAATCCACCGGGCTGAGATCGGGCCGAAATTCAACTTGAATATTCTTATCAAAGGTCAGCAACTGCCGCAGCGGCTGCCGGGCCGACCGGGGCATATCCCGGCGCCAGTTGCCGGTTATAAAGGCGTAATTTGAGCTGTCGACGGCAAAGATATCATCCAGCTGCCGGGCCTCAAGCCGCGGGATGATCTCCTTATCAAGCGGAATAAAAAGATGATCACTTATTTTCTTAAAAGCCTGACCGAAAGGGAAAAAAGATAGTTCGGCGGTCTCGGTCAGAAAGAGAAAAAGGTGATCCTGATTGCCGGCCCACTCAATCTTATTAAAGAGCCGGTCCGGAAGCTGAAAAAGCAGCTCCTTGAGCCAAAAAATCTCCTCTTTTTCTAAAAAAAGTAGATCCACCGGCTCACCCGCCGCCGGTTTGACATCAATCAGGCGCAGAACTATCTTGAGCTTTTCCGGGTCGGATGACTGAATCAGATCACATTGTTTGAGTGGAAGATCAAGATCATACTCAATCAGAGCCGCCCCGCTCCGCATTGACGGGAGCGGTTTAATAATCAGATTTTCACAAGCTTTTCCGGCAAAGCTGACGTAGAGTCCGGTCTCGGTTGTCGATTTAATTATTTCGTTAAGCTCAAAGGGATGTCTGAAACCATATTCGCAGAGAAAGAGCACCTCTTTGTCCGGGGCCGAAAAAGCCTGAAAGACGTGGCAGAAAGGCAGATCTCCGATGTAATCCGGAATAAAACCGGGAATTGGAGCGGTACGTTGTTCATTCTGGCTAAGTTTAAGCAGATACTGCTCCCGCTCATCAGGACACCGTAGAGGGGCAATCTCGAAATTTAGTTCATGACGAACCAGAAAACGTGCTACCAGCGGCAAGAGATCGGCGGCAATCAGACAATAGATTGTCGATAGAGCCTTAGGGCCGCCCTTTTGCAGCGGGGCTTTGAGAGCCGATTCGAGCGTCGGCGAAATCTGCTTATTTTTTTTACTCATGGGCGCTTAATCCCTGTCTGAATCCGGCAATTCTGTGCTTAATTTCTGTTTCCAGAAGATGATCACCGGCAATCATCTCAAGATAGTCGTGGGCGCAGCGCAGACGCTGCAGATTAAATTCCGGCCCGTAAACCAGCAGGGCTTTTTCATAACCTAAACGAACCAGGTCCGGCCGCTTGATCCGGGAGCCGCAGCGGGCCAGACTCTCCCAGGCTTTAGCTCTCGAAAAAGGAGAATAATCCGGCCCCAATTTTGCCAGATCGGCCCGGACCGTGCGCAAAAGCGCAAAAACTTCCTGCTCCTCGCCTATTCTGCTGCCGGCCGCAGCCTCAACCAGCCGGGCTGAAATCAAAATCGGCAAATCCACCTCCGGCCGCTTCTCCCGGCAGCGCCGGGCACAGGTTAAAGCTTCAGTAAAGCGATGACAGTCAAAGAAAAGCTCAGCTGCCTGAAGTTCGTCACCACTCGCTAAAAATAGCTCCGCCGCCCGCTTTTTATCTCCGATCCGAAGCCAGGCTTCAGCGGCTTTACCCAACTCCCCGGCCGCAAGATAGGCTTCGGCACTTCGGCGCCACAACTCATTCCGCAGAGTTTCCCGCGCGATACCGCTATTCAGAGCTTTTGCCAGAGTATTCACGGTTTAGACTCTCCCGTAAACAACGGCTGCGGCAGGATATCACCGAGATAGTGACAATCGTTAAAAAGCGCATGACTTTTACAGGGGTTGAGTGAACTCTCCGGCGCAGGGTCGGCAAACCAGACCACCTGCCGGCTTAAGCCCCTCAGAACCGCGGCCGCAGCCCGGCTTTCGGCCACCCAGTCGGAGGCCGCGTGGGGGTCGATAACCCAGACTGTATCAATCTCAAGATAATCACTCCGCCAGGATTTGACCCGGGCCGTAACCGCGGCCAGAATCTTGAGCCAGGCCAGAGGATTGGGATCCTTAAAGGCCAACAGCCGCCGGGCCCCGCTGCCGGTAACCGGATCCAGGGCTTCGGAGAGATCGGCACTGATAAAACTGTGCCTTATATCAACCGGAGCCGGAAGCAGTTTTTCAATCAGGGCAAAAGTCAGAGTCCGGGCCATAAGTTCATTGGTGCCGCTCATCTCAAGTCCGGTCTGGGTCAGGATATAGACCAGGCGCCGCCGCTGCCGGAGACCGCCTTCACGACCGTAATAGAGGGCCTCATTGTTGCTCAGACGATGCAGAAAGAGGGTTTCGGGATAGAGATATTCCCCGGCCAGCAGGCTTTCAAGCTGACCTTTGTGACTTAAACCGTGATAACCGCCGACCGTATAGGTGTGGCCGCCGCCGTTTTTCTTTAAGTCAAGATTCGGAGTCAGATCAAGAAGCTGGCGGTAAAGCGTAAGGAAATTATCCGGCAAAAGCGCATCCGTCGCCCGCAGCGCTGACAGAATAAAAGCCGGCTCTGCCGGCGGAGGAGAATCTTCGTCAGTTTGCGTTTCCGGACTTTTTTCAACCAGTCTCAGGTAAGCCTCGGGGCGCTCCCGAAGCTGTTTCAGATCCCAGATTATAACCGTTTTGTCATCGGATGCCGAAGCCGCAAGGTTGCCGTCGGGAGAGAAAGCGACACTGTTTACCGACCCTGAATGAGCATCCAAGAGATTAAGCTGCAAGCCGCTTTCAACCTCCCAGATAATCACCTTCCGATCATCGGAAGCGGAGATTAAAAAACGGCTGTCACGGGAGAAATCGATCTTCCAGACGACTCCCTGATGACCGCTTAAAACCCGGGTCGCGCCGCTGCCGAGATCGGAAAGATAGATCTTCATATCGGCTGAAGCGTAAGCCAACCAGCGCCCGTCAAGGGAAAAAACAAGATTGGTTATCCGGCAATCGGTGCGGGCCAGAACATTAACCTCCCGGCGCTCGGCCACATCCCAGATGCGCACGGTTTCATCCTCGCCGCCGGAGGCTAAAAAACGATTGTCGTGGGAAAAGGCAACACTGTAGACCGCCCCCTGATGGCCTTCGAGCCGCCGCGACGGCTGCCGGTTCCAGGTTGACCAGAGCCGGATTTTACCATCCATGCAGGCGGCCGCCAGATATCTGCCGTCGGGAGAAAAAGAGGATCCGTAAAGCGAGAGCACTAAAGAGGGGTGGCTCTCCATGATTCGATAATAAGAGCGGCTTTCGACATCCCAGAGAAACATCGCACCGTCACCGGAGGCTGAAGCGATGGTTTTGCCATCGGGGGAAAAGGAGGCGGACCAGACAAATTTGGTATGCCCTGAGAGGGTGACGGGGGCGGCGGCCGCCGGCAGCTCCCAAAGGTGCAGGTGCCGGGTAATACTGCCGCTGACCAGATAACGCCCGTCGGGGGAGAAGGCAACGCTGTAGACCTTATCCGGGTGCCGCAAGATACGCTCGGGCACAATCTGCGAGGCCTGAGCCCGTAAAACCCGATTTAGGGATGAATTCATGAAGCTCTACCCATTAAAGTTTATCAGCCTCAGTTTTTTTAATCACATCCGGATCTTTTTTACCCAAGCTTCCAAGCACGGCATGGCGCGGGCCGGCATCTTCAATTTCGGACCGGTGCGCGAGCAGATCACCGATGGCCAGAGCCACCCGGTCGTGATACTCCTCACTGGCGCCGGCGGCATTATCATCAACAATAAACTGTTCAATATCTCCGGTTTCAAGATTGTACTTAAATTTTATCTTAACCGGGGGACGTTTACCGGACATTTTACAACTCCTCCTGTATCAACTTTAAGCCAAATAATATCTCCCGCCATCAGCAAAGTTCCAGTTCCAGCTCAATTACCGAGCCGCTCTGGCGGTCGCTTATAACCCGGCCGCCGTTTTCCAGAACCAGACGGCAGAGAGTCTGACGATAGGTTTCGCCGACGACCCGGTTGATCTCATAAAAAGCATCCCGCTGCTGCCGGGCCAGCTGTGCCTGAAGCTGATGCCGCAATTCAAGCCGCAGAGCCGCCCGTTTTTCCGCCAGTTCAGTTTCAAGCTCACTCTGAGCGGAAGCCGCAAGCTCAGCTCTTAAATTATGTTCAGCCTCGCCTTCCGGCTGAATTTTCTTAAGCTCCTCAAGGGCTCGTTCAAAACGGATTTCAACCTGCTCCGAGACCTCTTTGAGAGCCTTCTCTTCGGTCCGCCCTTTCCAGCCGTCATCATAGTAGTGACCGACCGCTTCAAAAGCGATGGTGCCGGTGGTTACCCGGCAGATTTCAGCCGCGGCATGAGCTTTGGCCGAGAGCATCTCCTGGAGCCGGGCCCGCAACACAAATTGCCGCTTAAGCGGATCATAGACCAAGGTTATGCCGGCAAAATCACGATAGAAATTGCCGGCCTCATCCTTTTCCCAGGCCGGAACGGCACTGAATTCCCCGGCTAGAACCTGTTCCAGCACATCAAGCGCCGCTGCCCCCATCGCTTCCGCCAGTTTGATCTCGCAGCTGATCTCCGCCTTTTCGGTCAGCATTTCGGAGGCTGAAGCCTTCTCGGTCAGAAGCTGCCGCCAGGCGGTTTCAATGGTTTCGTTAACGTGGATCATAACCTTACGGGGATTACACATCGCTACAGATTCTCCAGAGTCCGGCTGATCAAAAGTTCAAGTTTGTTAAGATAGGGAAATACCGCTTCCGGCTGCGTATGCTCTTTCAACTCCCGGCGCAGACGTTCACACTGGTGCAGAAAATCGGCCAGATCGATATCACCCTCAAGATTCGCGGCCCGGTTTTCAAACTGAGTCAGCTCCCCGGCCAGGGTTTCGAGCTCTCTTGCCACAGTTGGGGAAAACGCCCGCTCCTGACTGAGATGGGGTTGCAAAAGCTCATCTAAAATCGGCGCCTGAGCCCGCTCATTCCAGATATGCCGCAAAACCCGTAAATCCTCAATTTCAGCTTTAAGGCTGCCCCGGCGAATGGCTGAGGCCCCGACCAGTTTGAGGAGTTTAACCAGGCGCCTATCACTTATAACAATACCCTCCGCCCGGATCCGGCGGATGAGTTCGCGATAGGGCTGATTCACGGCTTTGAAATCGACCTCATTCAAACTCTGATGCAGGAGGCGTAAAGCTTTGCTGTCGGTGATATTGCTTAAATTTATCTGATGCCCCTCGCGAATTTTTAAGCACTCCTGCTGCCAGCCGCGCAGAAAAAGCCGGTCGAAATGGCTGTCTGAAACATTTTCCGACCAGAGCCGAAGAGGAAAACGGTCGTAGAGAGCCGCGAGATCGGGATCCTCGGACATCTCATTGGTGGCACCGACCAGGAGCAGTAGCGGCACCGGCTCGAGCCGGCCGCCGTTATAAAATGTACGTTCATTCAAGACCGTCAGCAGGGCGTTTAAGATGGCGCTGTTGGCCTTGAAGATCTCGTCCAGAAACACCACCTCGGCCCGGGGCAGCATTCCGGCACAGATCCGGTGATAACCGGAACCGTCCCGAAAAGCTTTGATGTCAACCGGCCCGAAAATCTCATTGGGTTCGGTAAAACGGGTCAGAAGATACTCAAAATAGGGTGTATTGTGATCTTCATCTGCGGCTTCGGGAGCCGTACAGAGCTGGGCAAAGCGTTTAATCAACTCGGATTTACCGGTTCCCGGAGGTCCGGCTAAAAGCAGATGTTCCTGGGCGATCGCACTGATCGCCAGCATTTCAATAATCTCATCCTTGGCGACAAAACTGCTCTGCAGCAGATTGACGACATCATCGAGATCGGAGACCACATTTTTCAATTCCTGACGCATATTTTTAACTCCCACGGTATCTATTTAAGCCAAATAATATCTCCCGTCTTTCTTTTACAGATGGACGTGTGTTCGCTCCTGCCGGCGGCGCTGAATTTCACCGACCTTGCACCCGAAATAGCGCGGGCTTAAAAGTGTACCCTCGAGATGATAATCCAGACTGGCCTCCTGGAAAACCGCCCGAATCTCATCATTGTTGAAACCCTCGGCATGCAGGGCCACCAGATCAATAATCGTCTCCAGAAAACCATCCGCGTCGAGACCATTACCCCGCTCCCGTACGAGCAGGCTCAAAAGCTCGTCCAGTTCATTGAATTCATCTCCGGGAACTCCGTCCTGGATACCGGAATCGCCGCCGCCATAGAGATCTCTGTCATAAGTTTCGCGGCCCAGGTTCAGGATCATCTCCCGAACCCGCTCACTTAACTGATCCAAAAGGGTCAAATCAACGGGGTCGCGCCCGCTGCGGCAGTCGTTGATAAAGGCCGAAAATTTATTCAGCT
This sequence comes from Thermodesulfobacteriota bacterium, assembly GCA_024763535.1. Classification (GTDB taxonomy): domain Bacteria; phylum Desulfobacterota; class Anaeroferrophillalia; order Anaeroferrophillales; family Tharpellaceae; genus Tharpella. The sequence continues at coordinate 11,418 of JANTFH010000046.1, read as the reverse complement.
CGGCCAGGATTCCGGCCTTATGCTGCTCCGGTTCCGGCAGCTCCGCAAACTCATGAACAGGACTCTCTCCGTTCAGCGCGATAAAGAAATCAGCCAGATCATGATCCTGCCATAATTGTCCCTGAGGTTTCTGTTCAACGATGGCAAAAAACTTTTTCAGGTAATCGTCAATCCCGAAACTTGCGGCATGAATTCTGGCTACCTGACGCCGGGCCTTAAGATCGGGCAGGCCGATCTCGACCGGTCTTAAGCGTGACGGCCGCAGCAGAGCTTCATCAATAATATCGATACGGTTACTGGTACCGATGACCAGGACCGCCTGATCCCTGCGAAAACCGTCCATCTCGGTCAAAAGCTGAGCCACAACCGCGTTGTTGGCCCGGGCCCCGCCGTCGGCATAGACCGAACGCTGACTCGCGATGCTGTCAAATTCATCAAAGAAGATTACCGCCGGGGCATTGCGCCGGGCCGTGGCAAAAACCTGACGCAGATTATTCTCACTCTGGCCCACATATTTATCCATAATCTCCGGCCCGGAGATCATCTGAATGGTCGCGTTAAGTTCGTTGGCCACGGCTTTGGCGAAAAGGGTTTTACCGGTTCCCGGAGGCCCGTGAAAGATAAAGCCGCGCGGCAGGAGTTTGCCGCGCTGGTCATCACTGACCCCCTTGATATCACCGGAGATCAGGGAGATGACATGCTGCAGCTGTTTTTTCACCTCTTCATAGCCGCCGATATCGGCAAAGGTGGTATCGGGAACCTCAACCTCGCTGCCCGAGGTGATCTTGAATTCGCGAATCTCGCGATAGATCTCGGCCGCCGGTGTATTTTCCGCCACCTTGGCCCCGACGTAACGCATGGCGTTGCGAAATTGAATCGCATTAAGTCCGGAGACATTTTTATATAAATTTTCCGGATCGAAAGCGGCGAAACGGCAGCGCTCCTGCCGGGTCAGCAGGCGGCTGACGGTAAACTGCCGCGACTCATCAGCGACAGCATCGATAAACCGGGGCAGACCCGTAATCTGAACGTGTACCGCAAAACGATCGGAAAGCACCTTTCTGACCTCAAGCGAAGGATCGAGAAAAGCCAGAAGCTGCGGTTTTTCGCCATTAACGGTTCTCTCATAAAGGGTTTCCGTGGTCGAGGCGTCATTGACCAGATCGAGAGAACGTAAAACCAGCACCTCATCACTTTTGAGGTTGCGGAGCAGTACCGGCAGGTTGACATAACCGCCATCCATAGCCCGGTCAAGCTCTCCCGCCAGACCCGGACGCATCTCCTCGGGCAGGGCCGCGTCCAGAACCGGCCGCCGACCGGCCTGATGGCAGACAAACTCATAGAGAAATTCCGTAAGTATCTTGTCACAGATAACCAGCACCGAAAGACCGTGTTTAAGATAGTCGGCGATACTGTCCATCTCCCGGCGATAGGCTAAACGGACCGCTTCATTGTCACTGATGACTTCCGGAAAATTTGCCGAAAGATCGTCTCCTGCCGGCGTATCTGCCGATGCGCTCTCCAGATCCTCCTGCCAGAGCTGATCCAGATTCTGCCGCAGGCCGCAGGTTGTGCCTTTTCCTGGTTCACAGACCTCCTCACCAATGACAATCGGCTGAAAAATAATGCCCGCCAAAGGCTGCTTCATGAGCTTCGGCCCGGGCCGGGAGTCGACTGCAAACCGGGCCGGAAAAACCTTGAGAAAAGCTTCAAGAGTCATCTCTCCGTGATCGCGTTTGAAGTGCCGGGCGTCACTGAATCTGTCGCCTAAATCTATCTCCAGAATAATCTTTTCCATTCTTGATCCTTAATTTTTGAACTCATTTGCTCAAGAAAAATTAATCCTGCCAAAATCCGTAAGCGACCCCGCTCCCCGGCGCTCACCCCCGGTTATCGTCGCTAAAGAGACTAAAGGCAGGAGCTGCCTGAAACAGAAATTCTGACTTAAATGACGCACGCCCCCGGGGATGCCGCCCCGGGCCGCGACAATTTCAAGCAGGGATCTGAATTTCAGGAAATATTCATTGCCGGCCTGATTAAGTCTGCGACTTACGGTCCGGCTGTCGGCAGCCGAGAGCAGGGATTCAATCAGACGCAGCAGAGCAAAACTGTCGATTTCAGCTTCAGATTCGACGCTCGCGGCGGCCGTTCTCTGAAGAAATTCATAAGCCTCAAAAAACCTTAAGATAAAGTCATCATAACCGCCCCGGTGGCGAAGTTCTTCGAAAAAAAGTCCGATACCGACACAGCTTAGACGATTCTCCGACAGTTCCAGCCAACCCGATTTGAGACGATGTGCCAGTTCCGGCCGGGACAGGATCTTCTCCACCCGGCTCCACCACTCACCTGTCTCAGGCTCTGAGTCGTCCGCTTGAGCCGCAGCCTGCCAATGCGTAAGATACTCCGGCGCCAGGCTAGCCAGAACTTCAGGCAAAGCCAGATCAAGTGACTTAAGGGCGGTAAAGGGTGAAAACTGCAAAAGAGCGGCTCCAGGTTTATCAAGCTCCTTATTCTTGCTTACTACCCGCCGCTGATGGGAATATATTGAAATCAGCAGATCAGAGAGTATAATGTCGCTCTCGCTTTCCGGTTGCGGCAGCCGCTCCAGCAGGGCCAGATCATGACGATCAGCCGCTTCCTTCAAACTGGATGATTTTTCGTAATCGAGAAAGATGCGGTTATGAACAATCACCGCCAGACCGGTTAAAGCCTGGGTAACCGGCAACCGGGCCGCTTTTCCCGCCGCATTCCGGTATTCGCCAAAAGATTGCTGCAGCAGCAGTTTTTCCCAAGCTTTTCGCAAACCGCAGGAGGGATTTGAGGTCAACTCGTTCAAGATGGCGCCATCAACCAGCAACACTCCCCGACACCGGGGCCGAAGACTCCCCGCCGTGGCCAGAAAACCGGCCAGCGCCGTATCGACCGCTTTAATATTTTCCAATTCTAGCCGCATAGACTGCGCTCTATAGGGTACGAGCCCGACTGCCGCAACAGGTTCTCCAGAGTCTCCACGTAGAGGCTGTCACCGAGAATCTCAACACCGTCGGCACCCAGGGTCAGACGAACCCTGACTTTCCGGCTTGCAGTCGCTTCCCGATAGTCCTCGGGCCGCATCAGATCCGGCAGTTCGGCGACAATCTTCAACGGCTGATTTTGCCCTGTCTCACCCATGATTATGGCACCCGTGACAGTTGGAGGATAATTCATCACCATGGCCGCTGCCGGAACAGCTGTGACCACAGCCGCAGCCGCAGGCGTCACCGTTTGTGCTCTCCAGCCCGGCTTCAAAGTCGGCCGCTACGGCCGGCGAGAGTTCCATCTCGAAATCCTCATCTCCGAATTTGTCGGCAGCCGGAAAAACTTCATCAGCACCTATACCGGCCACAAATTCCGAGCCTATTTTCTCCTGTAGTTCCTTTTTTTTAACCATTGTCAATATGCACCTGCTAAAAAACTATTTTAACTTCATCTTTTAAGTATAGTTAGAAGGGTATGATTTGTCAACTAAAAAGGCTCTGCCTTAACCTAGTATTAACGATTCAGGAATAAAAACGAAGAATTTAATACTTCACAATCTCTTCACAAACAATTTGTTATGAGGAAACTAATTTACAGCAAATGGGGTATCATTCAATTTTGAATCAATTATCGATCAAAGCCAAGGTCAACAACAAAGCCGGTCTCACCTTGGTAATACCTGCAACCCGACCCGGACAAGAAAAAAAATATCATGACAACGGTTATCAATAATTTTATATTTATTCTGAGCCTGACGGCTATTCTTCTACTCACGTTATCGTTCATGCGATTGCTGCTGATGCTGTACAACCGTGAACTCGCGGCATCGGTACCGAAAAAGACATTGGTTCGCTCTTTTGCCATTGGTTGTCGTTTCGATATGATTATTATCGGCTCCATAATGCTTATCCCGATAATCATTCAGTTTTTCCCGCAAAGTCCAATCAGCCGCTCTTTTCCTCTCTACTGGTGTAGTATAATCGGGGCGCTGGTTATATTTTTAAGCGTTGTCGAGCTTGAATTCTACCGCCAGTTCCATGCCCGTCTTAACAGTCTGGTCTTCGATTACATCAAGGAAGACCCCAAAACCGTCAGCAGTATGATCTGGCACGGCTGTCCGGTATTGCAATACCTGGGACTCTGGATAATCATCAGCGCCATCATGATTGCCGGTTTCATAACGGTTAACGCTCAAACGACAATTTCCAATCTCAGCAATGATCCCGGGAATCTATATCTACGCCTGCTGTTTTTCCTGCCCGTACTGATTCTGCATGCCATTGCCTGCCGCGGCACCCTGCGTTCCGGCCCGCCGTTACGTTGGGGTGACGCTTATCATTCAACTAATCTTTTTGCCAATCATCTTGCCTTAAACGGCATCTACACCCTGGTTAAAGCGGCCCTCGATGTAAAAAAACGGAAAAATCGTAAAAGATGGCTCAGAGTCATGGCGGAAACCAAAGCTCTTGATAAAACCAGGAGACTGTTGCTGCAGGAGGGTGATAATCTGGTCGAAGCGGAGAATATGCCGCTCAAAAGAGAGCACCATCCCCAAGCCACCAAAACAGCAGTAAAAAATGTCGTCGTCATTATGATGGAGAGCTTTTCAGCTCAATATGTCGGGGCCGTCGGCAATCAGAGTGGGATTACACCTCAGTTTGACCAACTGGCTGCCGAAGGAGTTCTATTCGATCATTTTTTTTCGAACGGCACCCATACCCATCAAGGTATTTTCGCAACGCTGGCCGGTTTTCCCAACCTGCCCGGCTTTGAAACCCTGATGCAGCAACCCCATGGCGCAACCGGTTTTTCAGGACTGGCTGAACTATTGGGAAAACAAGGCTATCAGAGTACCTATGTCTACAACGGCGACTTTGCCTGGGACAATCAGGAAGGTTTTTTCCGCAACCAGGGTATGACCAATTTTATCGGTCGCTTCGATTACGACAATCCCGAATTCATCGACCCGACCTGGGGGGTTTCCGATAATGACATGTTCAACCGGGCCCATCTGGAACTAGAAAAACTCCCCTCCGACAAACCTTTTTTTGCTATTCTCCAAACCCTCTCCAACCACCTGCCCTTCACCATTCCCGACCCCCTGCCGATCGCAAAAGTTACCGGCCATGGTCTGCTGGATGGGCACTTAACGGCAATGCGCTATGCCGACTGGGCTTTAGGTCAGTTCTTTGCCAAGGCGAAAAAATCATCCTACTTTGATGAAACCCTTTTTGTCCTGCTCGGGGATCACAGTTTTTGTGTGCGGCAGCAACTGACCGACATTGACCTTTTACGTTTTCATGTCCCCCTCCTGCTGCTGGCTCCCGGTCTTAAAGAAGAGTACGGCTCCAGGCGTTCAACCGTCGCTACCCAGGTTGATGTTATTCCGACAATTATGGGACTTTTAGGTAAACCGTTTCTCCATCATTGCTGGGGCCGAAATCTATTAAAAGTGGCGAACAACGACCCCGGTTTCGGTATCATCAAACCCTCCAGCAACGATCCCACCGTCGCCATGCTGAATGGTAACCGCATCCTGATTCACCCTCCGGACGGCCACAACTCACAACTCTACCGTTATCAACTCTATCCGCAGGCTCAAACTGAAACCTGCGACGATCAATCGGCCGCAAAGGATATGGAGTCTACCATGAAAGCCTATATCCAAACCGCGATGGATGCCCTCCTGACAAACCGCTGCGGAGTGTAAAGCCGCACGCCCTCATAAAAATGTCGTCAGACTACGAGAAAGATCGTAGTCTGAATAACTTTCACCATCCGGTTCTTCGTAGACAACCTCGTCTTCGCCCGAAAATCATACCATAAATAACCACCTCATCCCATATTACCCTTGTTTTTTGCAATTAATTAGTTTAAAATATCCTTGTTTTTTTGAATTCTATGAGTCAGATAAAAAGGGAATGTTCATATGAAGCGCTTTATTCTTGATAAGTTGTTACATTGGCAAGATGACCCCAGACGCAAACCCTTGATTTTACGCGGGGCTCGTCAAGTTGGGAAAACCTGGGCCGTCAAAGAGTTTGCCCGGCAGCAATTTGAAGACAGAATTCATCTGATTGATTTTGAAAAATACCCTGATTTAAATAAGATTTTTGCCCAGGATCTTGATACCCGGCGGATTATCTGCGAGTTGGAACTGTTTTTCAATCGTACCATTACCCCGGGAGAGGATCTCCTTTTTTTTGACGAAATTCAAAGCTGCCCCAGAGCAATTACGGCATTGCGCTATTTTTTTGAGGATTTACCGAATTTAAGTGTTATTGCCGCAGGTTCTCTCATGGAATTTGCGCTTAGGGATATAACTTTTCCGGTGGGGCGAGTGCAGTTTCTAAACCTCTATCCCATGACCTTTACAGAGTTTCTGATTGCAACAAACAAAGATATGTTGGCGCAGAAAATGGTTGCCGATCCATTGCACCTGCCGAAGAATATCCATCAGATATTACTTGAACAACTGCGACTCTACTTTTTTGTCGGTGGCATGCCTGAATGTGTAAAAACATACCGGGATGACGGTAAACTCGTAAATGTTTTTGCCGTTCAGGAAAACCTGATTCAGGCTTACCGCGCCGATTTTGCCAAATATGCACCCTATTCCGACAAAAGATGTCTCAATGCTGTCCTTGGCAACCTCGCAAAAGCCGTAGGTAATCAAATTAAATACTCCCATCTTGCCGACAGTTTTTCTTCAGCTACCAACAAAAAAGCCTTTGAACTCTTAACTATGGCTCAGATTTCCCGGAAAATATCATCCACTTCAGCTGCAGGATTACCTTTGGGGGCAAGTGCATCCGAACGTAAATTCAAGGCTCTACTTCTTGATATTGGCCTGATGCAATCACTTTGCGGACTAAATGTCAATGATCAAATCTTCAACAAAAATCTACTAAGTATCTATAACGGGGCATTGGCCGAACAATTCGTCGGGCAGGAGTTACTGGCCGGCGGCCATGAAAGATTGTACTACTGGACCCGAGATGCCAGAAACAGCAGTGCCGAAGTTGACTATCTCATTGAAAATAACGGAGAGATCATACCTCTGGAAATTAAAAGCGGAGCTGCAGGCAGACTCAAAAGCCTGCATCTACTGTTAAAATCATATCCCGATATTTCTCAAGGATATGTTTTATCACAAAGGCAATACTCTGTATTACCGGAACAGAAACTTGTCTTTATACCTCTCTATGCAACCTCGATTTTATAATGTTTTCAAGATTTTATATTCTTTATTAAAGTACCTCTATTCAATACCTCTCCCCCCAAAAATCCCCAACAATCAACAGACTATCGGAGCTTATAAAAAATTCCCGGAAGCTCCCCCCCAATCAAATACCTCCGCCCTGATAACCAGTAATCCACTCCTTTTTTCATCGTCTCTTCATCTTCATAAATTAGATTGCGAATTTAACAGCCGGATAAACTGATTCTGAAATTATGTTTACGGTGATTTAAGTGAAATAGAGGTGAGGCTTTGCGACGATTATTTAAGTACTATAGTTTAGTCGGAAAATTGGGGCTGATTATCGGGCTGGCGGCATTGGGGCTTTGCGGTTGTGCAAGTTATCAGCCGGTGCCTTTGGCTCCGGAAAGTTTGCAAAAACGGTTGCAGGCACCTGACATGAGCGAGGTCCGTTTGCAGGTGAAGGAATTAGACCTCCCCTTTCTGGCAGATCAGCCATTTGATGAGCGGGATGGTTTATCCCCGGAAGAGGCGGCAATGATGGCGGTTGTGGTTAATCCCGGACTTAAGGTGGCCCGTGATCGTAAAGGTCTGGCGGCGGCTCAACTTATGCAGGCCGGCATTTTGCCCAACCCCCAACTCTCCTATGATTTGACTCACCCATCGGGTGGCAATACCAAAGGAACGGTCAACGGTTTTGGTTTCGGCCTGGGCTGGGATGTCAGCTCATTATTGACTTTATCAAGTAAGCTGGATGCGGCCCGGGCGCAAAGTAGCGCGATCGATCTTGAAGTGGCCTGGCAGGAGTGGCAGGTGGCAACTGCCGCCCGATTGCATGCCTACCACCTGATCATTGCCGAAAAACGACTCGCTCTGGTACAGTCGCTGGAAAAATCCCAGGAAGAGTTATGGCAGAAACTGCAGCAGGGAACGGAGTCGGGAGTCAAAACCCAAACCGATCTGGCAACTGCTACTTTAAGCCTGCAGGACAGCAAAGCCCAGCTCCTTGAAAACCAATCGCTTTATGAACTGGAGAGACTTGCCTTTAACCGGGCTCTGGGATTACCGTCAGAGGTAGTTGTTCCGCTGGAAGAAAATAACGCTCTGCCGATGCCGCAAGTTCAATTAGCGAATAAACTTTTTCGCAATGCTCAAAGCCGCCGCTTAGACCTGCAGGCCTTAAAACTGGGCTATAAAAGCCAGGAAGCCCAAGTGCGCGGTGCTATCCGGGCGCAATTTCCGCAAATAAATCTCGGATTTTCGGCCGGCAAAGACACCGACAGTCTGCGTACCATAGGCTTCGGCATCAGTATTGATCTACCCCTCTTTGATCGTAATCAGGGAGAGATTGCCGCGCAGCAGGCGAGTCGTAAGCAGCTGTTAGACGAGTACGTTCAGCGACTTTTCACAACCCGGGCCGATATCGACCACCTGACGGCGGCGATCTCCGGCACCCGCCAACAAATTACCGGGCTGGAACAATCTCTAAAGCAAGAAAAAGCCCTTAGTAAAACCTTCCATACGGCCCTGCGCATCGGCCAGGTCGATCTTTTCAGCTATTATGAAACCTTAAACCGGCTCAATGAAAAACGTCTGCAAATACTTAATCTTAAACAAAAAATGATCGACCTCGGAATCGCATTAGAAGTTGCCTCCGGAGATTACGGTTTACTGACAATGGAGAACCTGAAATGAGAATAAAAACAGTAACTTTGCTGATCGTAATTGTAACTTTTTCACTGGCCGGCCTGACCCGGCTGCAAGCTGGGACAAAAGCCGATACGCAACCGACAAAAGCTGACCGGCAAACTGATAACATCAAGACTATAAACCCGAAACGGCGGGATTTCAACCGGACCAGACAGTGGTTTGGCCGGGTTTCCGGCCGCCAGACGGTCCGGATTATAAGCCGGGAATCCGGCCGGATTGAGAAAATTACGACCGGCGCAGGACAAGCTTGCAAAAAAGGTGAGCTTCTGCTGCGTCTGGGTGGAGTGGTTCTGGAAAACCGCTTGCAATCATTGGATAAACAGATAAAGACATTAACGGAACGTCGGCTTCTGGCAACCCAGTTAGTCAAATTTAAGGAGGATGCGTTAAAGCATCAGTTTGCCCGTAGAGATGATCTCAACGCGGCTCAAGATCAATTGAACCGGCTTGAGCTTGAGCTTGATGCGGCCAGGCTTAAACAGCATCAGCTTAGAGAAGCGATGTTTATTAAGGCACCGCTAAGCGGAATCTTAAGCCGCTTAACGGTCGCGGTGGGCCAGAATGTAAACCCCGGGGATGAACTGGCGCTTATGGTGGCCCCGGAAAAACTCTATATCAAAGCCACACTTTTCACCCGGAAACCGGCGGCCGATTTACTGAATAAACCGGCAACTATCGCACTGCCGGATGCGGCTTCCATCACCGCCACGATAACCCGGGTGCTCCCGTCAAGAACCGCTGCCGGTGCCCGGATTGTCTGGGTCGAAGGTGAAAATCTGGGCGCGTTTTTGGGTCTTGGTCAAACCGTCAACGGAACGGTAACTTTGAACACCCATAAAAATGTGCTGGCACTGCCGGAACAAGCGATTATTCGTGATGAAAAAGAGCAGGCTTATCTCTTTTTAGCAACGGCCTCCGGCTATCAGCGACAACCGGTAAAAACCGGCCTTAGTACAGATGGCTGGATTGAAATTGTTAGTGGAATTAAAGCTTACGATCAGATCGTAACTCAAGGTGCGTATGAACTTTTCTACCAGAATTTCAGTAAAACCTACAAGGTGGTGGACTAATGAAAGCGCTCCTGCATTTTACCGTAAACAAACCTCTGGCGACCCTGCTGATGGTTATATTGATGGCTTTGTCCGGAATTTATGCGGCCTGGCATATGCCGGTCGATCTCTTTCCCGATCTCAATATTCCGGTGGTAAATATCATCAGCCATTACCCCGGTGCCGCCCCGGCGGATATGGAACGACTGGTATCGCGGCCGATCGAGGATGAAATTCACTCGATCCCCGGGGTTAAGCGGGTGGCCTCAACTTCAGTTCAGGGGATTTCTCAGATTACGGCTGAATTCAGCTGGGGCACCAGCATCCGCGATGCCCGGCAGCTGATTCAGGCCCGTTTGTCGCGGCTGGCCGGAGTGCTGCCCGACAAAGTTACCCCCCGGCTCGAAAATATCGGCACGACCCTGCAGGAGGTTTGTGGTTATGTGATCTATGGCGGGGCCGATCTGATAACTTTAACCAATACTGTCCGTCATGATCTGGCCGGCCGTCTGATGAGTTCGGCCGGGGTCTCTTCGGTCGAAATTATCGGTGGTGAACGCCGGGCTTTTTACGTTACTATCAAACCTGAAGTTTTGCTCCGCCTGCAGCTTACGGTTGATGATATTGTTACTGTTCTTAAAGATTACAATATTTCCCGGGTAACTGGATATTACGACCGTTCCGGGCGAGAGTATCTGATTCGCGGCGATGCCCATCTGCAAAACGCTAAAGAGATTAAATCACTGCCCCTGCGGTCGGCCGGCGACAAGTCGATTTTACTGGGAGAGGTTGCCGAAGTTTACGAAGGCCGGGCGCCCAAACATTATGTCGTCCGCGGCAATCGCGTACCAGCGGTCGCCATTGTCGTGCGTAAGCAGGTAGGAGCAAGTACTATTGATGTGGTTAGCGGCGTCGATAAAACCCTTAAGCGTTTGACCGAGCTGCTGCCGGCGGGTACCAAAGTTGAAAAATTTTATGATCAATCCGAGATAATTCAGGAGTCGCGGAACGAGATTATCAATGATTTAGGTCTGGGAATGTTGCTGGCGGTACTGGTTCTCTTCTTCTTTCTCGGGGCCATCCGCCCGACCCTGATTGTGGCGGTAACCATTCCGATAACCTTTCTCGCGACAATTTCGCTTATGCGCTGGTTTGGTTTAAGCCTGAATGTAATTACAATGACCGCCTTAACCTTAGGGATCGGGATGATTGTTGATGATGCGATTGTCGTTTCGGAAAATATCTTCCGTCATGCCCGAATTTCCGATGACTCAATTACGGCCAGCATCGAAGGGGCGCTGGAAATTTCCGGCCCGGATGCATCCGGTACCTTTACAACCGTGGTCGCTTTTTGTCCGCTGCTGATGATGACCGGAATCGGAGCTCTGTTTCTGCGGCCTTTCGGTTTGACAATCAGTATCAGTCTGCTGATCTCGCTGT
>JANTFH010000045.1 GCA_024763535.1 Thermodesulfobacteriota bacterium | reverse complement strand
ACCGACTGCAATAAAAATAGCCAACTAAACTCAGGCGGAAAGCATGCCCATCAGGCGCTTCTGCATGGCCCGAGTTACTTTCATACGATCGTGATTGTGGCAAAGCCTATGACCGAGCTCTTTCCCGGCGGCCACTGCCGCCGCCATAACCTCCGGCTGCTTACTGACGGAGGGGATGGTTTCCGGAGTCACTTTAACCCCGGGTCCATGCAGCATTATCGGAATTCCCACCTTACAGGTTTCACCATAACCACAACTGTAACAGGATGCCGCCCCCTGGCCGCTGACCGAAGCCACGGTTTCAACGAAATTATAGAGTAGAAACTTTTCGATCTCCTGAGCTGAAATCTGGCCGCTCGTTCCCCCGACTCCAACGCTGACAGCCAATTTACCCCAGAGCAGGTTACCCTCCTGATGACGAAACTGGAACCAGCGCTCAAGAAAGGCGTGAGTCGCTACATTCATGCTCGAATAGTAGTTCGGCGCTCCGATAACATAAGCATCGACATCAACAATCAACTGCCGCAACGCCGCCATATCATCATCAATCTTACAGGTATTGTCCTGGGCACAACCTAAGCAGGCAATACAGCCGGAAATCTGCTTGCCGGCCAGAGAAATCAGCTCATATTCGCAGCCGCTATTCTGCAAAACAGTTTCAACCAGGGTATAGACTCCGGATTGAAGCGGATTCCGGGGACTCCCGGATATGCCTAGAATTTTCATGACGCTCCCTTATTCATTCACACTGAAAATGACTAAACCGTGTAATTTGCTCACTCATCAATTACTTCGTACTCGGCATACTCAACATCACTCTTCGGATTGGGGCCATACTGGTTGGTGCCGGGCGTACTGTCCTGAACGCAGAAATAGATCAGAACCAGAACACCGATAAAAGGAACCAGGGATACCAGCATCCACCAGCCGCTGCGGTCAATATCGTGCAGTCTTCTGACGGATACCGCCAGACTGGGGATTAGCACCAGCAGACCATAGAGAGTCTCCAGAATCCCTAAACTCAAAGTGGCGAGTACCAAGGAAATTATGAAATTAATAAGAACAAACATCCAGTACTCCTGGCGCCGGGCCCGACCTTCAAAAACCGCGTATTTCTTAAATACTTCAAGATACCAATTCACCACTAATCCTCCATGGAAAAAGATTGTCGCTCTCTAAACTGTTTCATCAAGTTGTTAAAATAAGGTGAACTTTAGCCAGATATGATTGCACACTGAGAACTGGAATGAGTTGCGTCCCGTGATCTGGAAATTCACTGCACCCTCCGAGTTAATTTTCTTGAAACTTTCATAGCACGCGAAGAGACATATGCCAAACTAAAATTAAAAAGAGGCTGGATAACAAAACCCAGCCTCTAAAAAAACAGAACTTAAAGCTACTATTAACGCAGCAGAAATACCGGCGTACTGCACTCATGCACAACCTTATTGGCAACTGAACCGAACATCAAAGATGACAATTTACCGGCACTGTTAGGAGAGATTATAATAAAATCAAACCCTTCACCAGCAGCTATCCGGCATATAACCTCAGCCGGGTCCCCCGTAACAACCCGGGTATCAGTCAAAATACCGGCCGCATCCAGTTCCAGCCGGTGTTTTTCCACTATCTTTTCACAATGACTGACCGACTGAGCCATAATGACGTCCAACTGAGACACCTGAAAACCATGATATTTTAGCTGGGATTCAGGCACCACAATAAGCAGGGTCACCGACATCGGGATTTGATCTTTCATCTTGATAATATATTGCAAAGCCCGGTGGGCGGCGATAGAGTCATCAACCGGAACTAAAACTTGTACTGGCATATTAAATCTCCAATTTCAAAAGGACAGACTTACAAACCATAGAAGAATCTCGGCAGACAGAGTACCAGATCCGGCCAGTAGGTCAGAATCAATAAAATTGCAATCTGGATTGCGAGAAAAGGCAATACGGACTTAGCGACATAGATCAGCCCCCGATTGACCAAAGCCCCGGTTATGTAGAGACTGACCCCGAGCGGTGGCGTACAGTAACCGATACCCAGATTGACGGTCATTAAAAGACCGAAATGGAGTGAGCTGATTCCATATTCCGGCAGCATCGGCAGCAAAATCGGAGCCAGAATCAGGGTTGCCGAGATAATATCCATAAACATACCGACAATCAAAAGCATGACATTGACTATCAGCAGAAAAGCCCAGGCAGAATGAACCTGGCTGACTACAGTCTCGGCGATCTGGGCCGGGATCTGCTCTAATGTGAGATAACGTCCGAAGGCGGTTGCCCCGGCAACAATAATCAGGAGGGTCGCTGAAGTTACCGCCGATGAGACGACAACATCCTTAACCTTGCCGAAGCCCATATCCTTATGAATAAAAAGCTCAACTATAAAGGCATAAACGCAGGCGACTACCGCGGCTTCATTAGCGGTAAAAACCCCGGAGAAGATACCGCCGAAGATTATCACCGGCAGCATCAAAGCCCAGAAGCCCTCTTTCAGAACAGCTATCAGCTGTTTAAAGGTCGGCGCCGGAGAGCGTTTGAAATTGCGATTACGGCAGTAGAAATAGGAGTAAACCGACATCGCCACAATAATCATGAACCCGGGGACAAAACCGGTCATAAAAAGTGCGGCCAGTGAATCGTTACTGACCATTGAGTAGAGAATCATCGAGATACTGGGGGGAATAATAACCCCGAGAATCGGAGCCGTGGTCATTATCCCGACACTAAATTGCTCATCGTACTGATTCTCCATCAGAGCTGGAATCATAAAACCGCCGATCGCGACCACCGTGGCTACGGTCGATCCCGATATCGCTCCGAACATACCGCAGGCCAGAACTCCGGCCATGGCCAGACCGCCTGGGAAAAAGCCGACGACGGCATTAGCGACTTTAATCAACTTGTCGACAATCGAGCCCGCTGTCATAATATTACCACAAAGGATAAAAAAGAGGACTACAACCAGAGCAAAGTTGTCCATACTCCGGAACAGAGTCTGGGCCAGCATCATAATCGGCATGTCTGTAAAATAGACAAAGCCTAAAATACTGGTAAAGAAAAGTGACATGAAAACCGGAACCGTAACTCCGAGACAACCAAGCAGACACAAGGCTATAATGACGTATGTAGTATTCATTATTTATCCACCTGCTGCCCGGTAAAATCTTCCCAGATAGCGATAATCGTCCGAACGAACATCATCGCTCCCATCAATGGAAGAATAGAGTATAAGATCACCAGCGGAATCCCTAGAATGATAGTACTCTGATGGGTCTCAACCTGCAGTGCCGCCATCTCCCAACCGAGACGAAACATCAAGGCACTGTAGCCCAGAGTACAAATATGACTTAAATAATCGAGGGGTTTCTTTAATGACGGAACAATCTGTGGCAAAGCATCAATCCTGATCATTGAACGATTCTTGATCGCCGCCGAACAACCGATAAATGTAGTATAAATTATAATTTCACGAATAAGTTCCTCAGACCAGGCCAGAGAATAATGAATCGTATAACGTAAAACGACATTCACAAAGAGTGAAACCAGGCCGACCATCACGGCAATAAAAATGGTCCACTCCTCGAAGAATGAAAAGACCCTGTCTATAGCTTTAAAGCTTTTGGCGATCATAAAAACAATCCTAAGTAAAACAACGGATATCCCGGATAAAATGGTTAAAAGAAAAAGGAGCCGGAGGTTTGTACCTCCGGCTCCCGGTATCGTCAGGTTAAAATTTAATAGTTAAGAACACGTTTATAGCCCATGAGATCCTGAACCTTTTTCAGGTAGTCAGCACCAATCTTACCGGCCCACTCTTTATGAACCGTATCACCTTCAACCCGGAGAGTTTCCATCTCTTTATCGGAAAGCTGATAGAATTTAATACCATTGGCTTTAGCCTTGGCAATCTGGTCGGCTTCCTGTTTACGGGTCAGAACGCGGGTTTTCGCACACTCTTCGTGGATAACGTCGAGCAGAACCTTCTGCAGATCGCTCGGCAGGGAGTTGTAGAATTTCTCGTTCACGAGAAAGATGAAGAGTCCCTGAGCGTAATTGATGGTGGTGAAATTTTTACAAACTTCAAACTTCTTGGTGATATTACAAACCATCGGGGTATGATCAAGACCGGTGATAACTCCCTGCTTCAGAGAGATGGAGACATCCGGCCAGGGCATAACTACCGGATGCAGGCCCCAGGCTTTGTAGAGTGACCGTTGAACGGCCGCTTCAGCGATCCGGAATTTAACATCTTTGGCATCAGCCAGAGTTTTAACCGGTTTTACCGTAGCCCAGCCGTAGTTACCGTAGCCGGTAATATCTACGCCCATAACGCCCTGATGTTTCATACCATCAAGAAAGTGCTGCCAGAGCGGACTGGCAATATATTTGTCAAGTTTGTCAAAAGAGTTAATCAGGAAAGGCAAGTTGATAATTCCCATCCGCGGGGCCAGATTGGTAACCGCAACCGAAGAACAGAGCATACCTTGAACCGTGTTGGTTTTAAGCATGTTCAGAACTTCAACCTCACCACCCAGCTGATGCAGCGGATAGTATTTTAGAGCAATCTGACCGTTGCTTTTTTTCCACAGGCTGTCACGAACCCGGTAACCGGCGGCAACGCCTTCAATTACGGGATGTGAAATATTGGAAACCTTCATAGTATATTTGGCTCCCGACATATCAACCGTCGATTTCCATTTAGCCAGAGGATTCTTCTTTTTGGCCATTACGGCGGATGAACACACCATCATAACGACCAACGCCAGTACCAGTGCACGCAAACATTTTCTCTTCATTGTCCAACCCCTCCTACAACAAGTTAATAGACTTAAACGACAAACGCGACGAACTGCTCACCGCGCGTCAAATTCGACGGTCCCGCAAAAGATCGTGCGCTGGCATTATCTCGTTTCAAGCTTTTACGTCCCATCTTAAAAATACAAAAAAACAAAAAAATTTATTTTCAAAACGAGATTTTATCGTCCAGCGAACACTCCCTGTAAAGCAAAAAAACTGTAGACTGTCAAGGGATAATATAACATTTTTCTAATAAATCGAAATAAAGCGGGAAAAGTACACTTGAATTTAAGTTATCATCTCTTATTATCAAGGATATCCAACCTTATCCATCCGGCAAAAAGCAGTTTCAGCAACAACTATTTCACTTGCTTTTCATTCCACCTGTAAGTATTATGGCATCGTTTAAATAATAAAGCGCCCACGGATACCGGCAGCAGGATAACTACTTTCACCTAAAAAAAGATAGTTTCAAAAGAACCTAACGGATGCTCAGCTACCTAAACAAATCATCAATAATGCGAAACCGCACCCGGCTGATTAAATCGGCTGTAGCCATTCTGCTTGCATGTCTGCAATTGGCCGTGCCATTCTTTACCTGCAGCAAATTATATGCCGCTGACAAAAAACAGGTAACCTTTACCGCTGACAACCCACCCTATCTGGAGGATTTTATCATAAGCTCCGAAGGCGAAAGAATAAACCTCTCTTTAAAGGTGGCCAACCCCTTTGACCGAGAAATAAAATCTTTACTTCTAAACGGTGTCTCACAAAAAATATCGCTCAATGTCGAGGTCAGCGTGAACAGTTTTAACCTCTATCTGGTCAAATTCAACCGAACCCTCAGCGATAACATCTACATCCACAACATTGATTACGACAATCTGGAAAAAGTATTTACCATCACAACCTCACCGGACAAAAAGCCGATTAAAACCACCTCCTACAGAAAAGCCGTCGACATCGCTGCAACTTTCGATGATATTACGCTGCTCCACAAAAACCAGATTGAAGTCGACCACTTCTATCAGGTTGACACTCAAGCTGAAATCAGAGAGGTAAAACTGCCTTTTCATCTGGAATACCTCTTCTTCTTCCTCTCGGCCTGGGATCGAAAAAGCAACAACTATACTATAGATATCCCCAATCAACTATTACATGATATACTGAAGAGATAATCTTGCCGGCCCCCGAATCAATAAGCGATCAGAATACTATTGATCACCTGAAAAAAGATCATCAGCGCCGCCGCCGGGAATTGATCATTATAGCCGTGCTGACTATCATTATCAGCGCCCTCTTCTATATCGAGATGAATCTGCCCAACCTGCCGACGGATATGCCGATCCTCGGCAATGTTATCGTTTTCGCCCTCATCAATATCAATATCATCCTGCTGCTCCTGCTGATCTTCCTGATTCTCCGCAACCTCTTGAAGTTGCTGCTCGAAAGAAAGCGCAAGATTGTCGGTTTCCGCCTGCGCACTAAACTGGTAGTCGCCTTTGTCTCTCTCTCACTTTTCCCAACAATTCTGCTCTTTGTCACAGCCACCGGTTTCATTCGTTTCAGTCTCGACAACTGGTTTTCAAGTAACTTTGAGACCTCACTTGACGCCTCCCTCGTAATTGCTCAGGAATACTATGACAACCTGCGACATCAGAACCGGACCCTGGCAGGAGTTATTGCGGTTGAGACCACCCGCAAGGGTCTGCTGATCGGCGAACAGCATAAGCTTTTACAAAAAATGATTGGGACGAAACGCTCAGAGTATGCCCTTGATGCCATCGCCATCATTCCCCAACCCGGCCCCCCGCTAGCCTGCGCCCTGAGCCTGAGCTCTGATTTGAGCAAGGAGAATTATCAGGCCAGCCTGAAACTGGCTGATATCCGAAAAAAAAGGGATCTGATTGTTACCTTGCCGGACGGATCCACCATGATTCAGGGCTGGGCCCCGATATTTTCAACCTGGCAGGGAGAGAAAGTGATCGCGCTGGTGGTTACCATTAAACAGATACCGGCTCCGCTTGCCTTGAAAATGCAGAATATCTCAGAAAAATACACGGCCTACAAGAAAGCCAAAAACCTGGAGATCTATATTAAAAGCAACTATATCATGACCTTTGTCCTGATTACGGCACTGATCACCTTTATTTCAATCTGGTTCGGTTTCTTTCTGGCCAAGGATATTACGGCGCCGGTTCACGAACTCGCCCTGGCAACCCAGCAGATCGCCGACGGCAACCTCAATTTCAGTATCGACATGGTCGCCAGTGATGAACTTGGAATCCTTGTCAACTCTTTCAACAGTATGACCAAAAATCTGCTGGAGAGTCGCAAAGAGCGGGAACTCGCCCACCAGGAGATGAGCCGTATCAGCTCCGAACATGAACAGAGACGACAATATATTGAAACAATCCTCGCTAACATCAGCACCGGGGTTATAGCGCTCGACCGCGCCGGCAGCATTACCACTATCAACCAGGCGGCGGAAGAGATCTTCTCTTTTACTCCGAACACCACCCAAGGTAAAAACTACCGCGAGGTTTTTCATCCGGAACTGATTCAGGGTATCCGTCAATATCTGCGTGAGAGCCAGAATGATCCCTATAAAAAACGCAATATTGAGTTAACCATCCCTGATCACAATCGTTATGTATCCGTCCATTTCAGCCCCTTCTACACGGAGTCCGACACCTATATCGGCATGCTTATCATTATTAACGACATGACCGAGCTGGTCAAAGCCCAGAAGACCGTAGCCTGGCGCGAGGTGGCTCGCAGAATCGCCCATGAGATCAAGAACCCACTGACCCCGATCGCCCTTTCAGCCCAGCGAATCCAACGCAAATACAGCAATCTGACGGCTGAGGATGATCAGGTTCTCAAAGAGTGCACGACCACCATCGTCCGCCAGGTCAACGACCTTAAATCTCTGGTTAATGAATTCTCCAGTTTCGCCCGTATGCCCCAGGCCCGGCCTACCCTGCAGAACTTAAACCGGATCATCGACGAATCCCTGATTCTCTTCCGCCAGAGCCACAGTCAGGTTGAATTCACCTTCACCCCTGACGACCGGGTGCCGGATTTCTATCTCGATTACGAACAGATCAAGCGGGTTATGACCAACCTTGTCGACAACGCTCTGGCCGCACTCAACAAAGTCAAGGCGGGTAAAATATGGATCGCCACCAGACTTGACAAAAGTCTGGAAATGGTTATTATCGAGCTTAATGACAACGGCCCGGGAATGGACGAAAAAACTCAAGATCGTCTCTTTGAGCCCTATTTCTCAACCAAGAAGAGAGGTACCGGTTTAGGCCTGACTATTGTTAAGACTATCATTAACGATCACCGGGGATTTATCCGGGTTCGCGAAAATCACCTTAAAGGAACCTGCTTTGTAATCGAGTTGCCGATTATAAAAAATGCATAGAAATAAACAACCCGCAACCTGAAGAGTAAAGATGAAAAAAACTATCCTGATAATCGATGACGAGCCGGATATCTGCCAGTCGATGAGTGATATCTTCAGTGATGAAGGTTACAACGTCATCACCGCCGGTGACGGTAATGAAGCTTTAGCCAAACTAGAAAAAGAGGCCCCGGACCTGATCTTTCTCGACATCTGGCTGCCGGATAGTGACGGCTTAAAACTTCTGCCCGGCCTGAAACAGGAGCACCCACAAGTACCGGTAATTATGATCTCCGGTCACGGCACCATTGAAACCGCGGTTCAGGCAACCAAACTCGGAGCCTTCGATTTTATAGAGAAGCCTCTGTCACTCGACAAACTGGTGATTACCGCCAGCAACGCTCTGACTATCTCCAAACTCCGGGAAGAAAATGTTCAACTCAGAAAAAAATACAACGAGAACCGACTGATCGGTGACTGTCGGCCGATCCTGCAACTGCGGGAACAGATCCGGATTATCGCGCCTACCGACGGCTGGGTTCTGATTGTCGGTGAGAACGGCACCGGTAAAGAGATGGTTGCCCGCGAGATCCACCGCCTCAGCAATCGCCAGAACGGCCCCTTTATAGACGTCAACTGTGCCGCGATACCAGACAACCTGATCGAATCCGAACTCTTCGGCTACGAGAAAGGCGCTTTCACCGGAGCTGAACGGCGCCAGAAAGGGAAATTTGAGCTCAGCAACCAGGGCACAATTTTCCTCGATGAGATCGGCGACATGAGCCTCAACACCCAGGCCAAAATCTTAAGAGTTCTACAGGAAAACACTCTCTCCCGTCTGGGCAGCAGTCAGCCGATAGAGATTGATGTCCGTATCATTGCGGCCACCAACAAAGACCTCGAGGAGGAGATCAAGGCCGGCAATTTCCGCCAGGATCTATATTTCCGCCTCAATGTCCTGCCGATCCAGGTGCCACCTTTAAGAGATCGACGCGAGGATATCCCCCTGCTCTGCGAGACCTTTATTACCAACTACTACAATAACCACGGCGGCACCTACCGCCACCTTTCACCTGAGGTCATAGCCCGACTGAAGGAGTATGACTGGCCCGGAAATGTCCGCGAGCTTAAAAATCTGATGGAACGGCTCTCGATCATGTGTACCAGCGAACTGGTGCAGGTGAGCGATCTGCCACCCTACCTCCGCAGCCCGGATGGGGCCGGCCGGGCGACAGAGGACGGCCAATGGGACGATTTTCTGGCTTCAAACTCATTTAATGATGCCACCAAAGCCTTTGAAAAACTCTACCTTGAAGATAAGCTGTTGAAAAATAACTGGAATATTTCCAAGACCGCGACCTTGATCGGCATGACCCGGCGTAATCTGCACCGCAAAATCAATGCTCTGGAGATCTCACCGCCGGAAGCCTAAACGAAGCGAAAAGAGACCGGCCCAACCTGAACTGTTAACGGAATAAACCACAATATGCCCCAGGAAAATAACCACAATGACTACGGCGCTGATGCCATCGAAGTCCTCAAAGGCCTTGACCCGGTCAAGATGCGGCCGGGGATGTATACCGACACAACCCGGCCCAACCATCTGGCCCAGGAGGTTATCGACAACAGTGTGGATGAAGCTATTGCCGGCTTTGCCAACCGTCTCGATGTAACCCTCCATCCCGACAACTCCATCTCGGTCAGGGATAACGGCCGGGGCATGCCGGTGGACATCCACCCCGAAGAGGGCGTGCCGGGAGTTGAACTGATTATGACCCGACTCCACGCCGGGGCCAAATTCTCCCAAAAAAGTTATCAGTGTTCCGGCGGCCTGCACGGAGTCGGTGTATCGGTAGTCAACGCCTTATCGGACCGCCTTGAGGTCGAGATCCGCCGTGACGGCGGCCGCTTCAGCTGCGCCTACGCAAACGGTAAAGCCACCCAGGGGCTTGAACGTCTCGATGATATCGGCCGCCGCAACAGCGGCACGACCATCCATTTCTGGCCCAATCCGAAATATTTCGACTCCATAAAATTCGCCGTCAATAAACTCGTACACTCCCTGCGGGCCAAAGCGGTTCTCTGCCCCGGTCTCAAGGTTTCATTCAAAGACCTGGTCAACGACAAAACCTATGAATGGCATTTTATCGATGGTTTGTCAGACTATCTGAAACAGAGCCTGGGCAGCTACCGGCAGCTGCCGGAGCCGCCTTTCACCCACAAATTCACCGGTGGTCACGAGAATGTCTCCTGGGCCCTGACCTGGCTGCCGGAAGGCGGTGAACTCATCAACGAAAGCTATGTCAATCTGATTCCCACGTCCCAGGGCGGCACCCATGTCAACGGTCTGCGCAGCGGCCTGCAGGCGGCCTTCAGGGAGTTCTGTGATTTCCGGAATCTGCTGCCCCGGGGACTCAAACTGTCTCCCGAAGACAGCTGGGAGAATTTAAGCTACATTATCTCCCTGAGGATGCCGGAGCCCCAGTTCTCCGGCCAGACCAAAGAGCGTCTGACCTCAAGAGAGAGCGCCTCATTTGTCTCCGGCGTCGTCAAGGACTCCTTCAGCCTCTGGCTTAATGAAAACCCGACCGTCGGCGAAGAACTGGCCACCATGATCATCGCCAACGCCCAGAAACGACAGCGGGCGGCAAAGAAGATTGAACGCAAAAAGATCACCAGCGGCCCGGCCCTGCCGGGAAAACTGGCTGACTGCGTCTCTCAGGATCCCAGTCTCTGTGAACTTTTTCTAGTCGAAGGTGATTCGGCCGGCGGTTCGGCGAAACAGGCCCGGGACCGTAACTTTCAGGCGGTTATGCCGTTGAGGGGAAAGATCCTCAACACCTGGGAGAGTGATGTCGAAAGTATTATGGCCTCGAAAGAGATTCACGATATCTCATCCGCCATCGGGGTTGATCCCGAGTCACCCAAACTTGACGATCTCCGTTACGGCAAGATCTGTGTCCTCGCCGATGCCGATTCCGACGGGCTCCACATCGCCACTCTGATCTGCGCCCTCTTTCTGCGTCATTTCAAACCTTTAGTCAGTGCCGGACATCTCTATATTGCTATGCCCCCACTCTATCGCATCGACCGGGGCAAGGATGTTTTCTACGCTCTGGATGAAGCCGAAAAAGAGGGAATTTTAGACCGCCTTAAAAGCGAGAGAAAGTCCGGCAAGATCAACCTGCAACGTTTCAAGGGACTCGGAGAGATGAATCCGCTGCAGCTTCGCGAAACCACTATGGCCCCGGAAACCCGGCGTCTGGTTCGTCTCAATCTCGATCACGAAGAGGAGGATTTCAAAATTATGGATATGATGCTGGCCAAAAAGCGGGCCGCCGACAGGCGGCGCTGGCTGGAAGGAAAAGAGGAAAAGGCCCGGCCCGCAACCGACGAGAATCCGGTCGACTCCGATTTTTCAGAGATGTTGGCGAAAGCAGATTGACCTATAGAAGCAAGTAGATTATCACTACCTTCAAACTTGGATGAAGCCACATTTAGGACACTATGAACGAGAACCACTCTAATCCGACCAATCATACGCTCAACAACGGAGCCGAACAGCAGTTTCTCGGCCAATTTACGGAAAAAGCCTACCTCGAATACGCCATGTACGTCATCCTCGACCGGGCCCTGCCCTATATCGGCGACGGGCTTAAACCGGTACAGCGCCGCATCATCTACGCGATGTCGGAGCTGGGGCTAAAAGCCGGGGCAAAATATAAAAAATCGGCTCGGACGGTGGGCGACGTCCTCGGCAAATTCCACCCTCACGGTGACAGCGCCTGCTACGAGGCCATGGTCGTCATGGCCCAGCCTTTCACCTACCGTTACCCCCTGGTCGACGGTCAGGGCAACTGGGGCGCTCCGGATGACCCCAAATCATTCGCCGCCATGCGTTACACCGAATCCCGCCTTTCCGCCTATGCCGACCTCCTCTTGAGCGAACTCGGCAACGGCACGGTCGAATGGGTCGATAATTTCGACGGCACCCTGAAAGAACCGGAGCTGCTGCCCGCCCGCCTGCCCAACATTCTCTTAAACGGCAGTACCGGCATTGCCGTCGGCATGGCTACCGACATTCCGCCGCACAATCTGACCGAAGTCGCTGCCGCCTGTATTCATCTTCTCGACCACCCCCAGGCAACGACGGCCGAGATCTGCAGTTTTATCAAGGGACCGGATTTCCCTTCACAGACCGAGATCATCACCCCGAGTGATGAGATCGTTAGAATCTATGAAAAGGGTTCGGGCTCAATCAAAATGCGGGCCGTGTTTCACAAGGAAGATAACGATATCGTTATCACCGCCCTCCCGCATCAGGCCTCCGGGGCCCGGATCATGGAACAGATCGCGGCCCAGATGCAGGCCAAGAAACTGCCCCTGGTCGCCGATCTCCGGGATGAATCAGACAATGAGGAACCGATTCGCCTGGTCATTATCCCCCGCTCCAACCGGGTTGACTGCGAGCAGCTCATGGCCCATCTCTTCGCCACGACCGATCTCGAAAAAAACTACCGTGTCAATCTCAATCTGATCGCCCTCGACGGCCGCCCCCGGGTTATGAATCTGGCGGAAATTTTACGTGAATGGCTGAGCTTCAGAACCGAAGTTGTCCGCCGCCGGCTCAACTATCGCCTGGACAAAGTCACATCCCGGCTCCATATCCTGAGCGGCCTGCTGATCGCCTTCTTGAATCTGGATGAGATTATTGAAATTATCCGCAATAACGATCGGCCGAAACCGATTCTGATTGAACGTTTTGCCTTAAGTGAAATTCAGGCGGAAGCGATTCTGGAACTTAAATTGCGCCACCTGGCCAAACTGGAAGAGATCAAGATAAAAAGTGAGGAGGCAGAGCTTGAAAAAGAGCGTCAGGCTCTTGAAGAAATTCTCAACTCCAGCCGCAAACTTAAAAGCCTGATCCGCAAGGAAATCAAAGCCTGCGCCAAGCAGTATGGGGACAAACGCCGTTCACCGATGGTTATCCGCTCTGAAGCCCAGGCTCTAACCTCGACCGACCTCCTGCCGACTGAAGCGATTACGGTGATCCTCTCGGACAAAGGCTGGATCAGAGCCGCCAAAGGACACGATATCAACCCGGAGAAGGTCAACTACCGGGTCGGAGACAGCTTCAAAAGAGCAGTTCCGGGGCGCAGCAATCAGCCGGTTATTTTTATCGCGGCCAACGGCCGCGGCTATACCCTGCCCTCCCACAACCTGCCCTCGGCCCGCAGCCACGGAGAGCCCTTAAGCGGCCGGCTGCAGCTTGAAAATGACGCCCCGATTGAACATATGCTGATGGGTGAAGCCGATGACCTTTTCCTTATCGCCTCCAACTCAGGTTATGGTTTTATCGCTAAATTTTCAGATCTGGTCAGTAAGAACAAAAGCGGCAAAGCCGTGCTCACGCTCCCGCCCGAAGCCCGACCCCTGCCGCCGCTGGCAGTAAAAAATCTGGAGCAGGAAAGCCTGGTGGCGTTAAGCAGCAGCGGCCGCATGCTGATTTTCCCCCTCTCGCAACTGCCACTGCTGCCCCGCGGTAAGGGCAACAAGATTATCAACCTGACGCCGAGCCGCGGCCGGAATAAACCGGAATTCTTGAAATCCATGGTCATCCTGCCGGCCGGAGCGACTCTTAAGGTCTACGCCGGTCGTCGCCATCTGACCTTAAAAAAAGAGAGCCTTGACAGCTACATCGGCAACCGCGGACGCCGGGGCCAGATGCTGCCGCACGGTCTGCAGCGGTCAGAACAACTTGAAGTCATCAACCCCAAGGAGATTAACCATGAAGATTGATTGGGCCTACCTGCGCAAAGGCTGAACCTCATGTAAACGCGCCCAGGAGTTCCTGGATGAAAAGCATACGCCAATTGAAGATATAACTGATGCCCGCAAGGAGCGGATCGACCATGAAGCCGCCTGGCAGATCCTCTCCCGGGCTGAAACCATAATGGTTGCCAAAGGCAAAAAGCAGCTCAGTTTTACTCCCGCAGCCGCAAACCGGGAGGAGATCCTCAAGGCCGCCATGGGTCCCAGCGGCAACCTGCGGGCCCCGACCTTAAGAATCGGCAAACAACTTGTCATCGGCTTTAACCCGGAGCTTTATCAAACCATCTTCTCCTGATGGATGATATCACTCTTAAGATCATGGTCGCGGATTTGGCGGAGAAACTGCCGGAGACATTTATTACCAAAGTCCACCAGATGACCCCCTATCACCTGCTGCTGCGTCTCCGGGGCGGCGGCCGGGGCGGTGAGCAGCGCCTGCTGATCTCGGCGGCACCGCGGGAGCCGGGAATTCACTTAACCTCACACCGTTATCTCAACCCCCCGCGACCTTTACGTTTCTGCGCCTATCTCCGGCACCACCTGCAGGGGGCAAAAATCAAAACGATTGAAAAGCTTGAAAATGACCGAATCGTCATCATCAGGGCATGCCGCCGTAATGAAGAGGAGAAACAGCTGATTATAGAGCTTATCGGTAAACGCGGCAATGTTCTCTTTACCCGGGGTGAGGAGATGCGGATCGGGGCCAGAATGCGGGAAAAGGGTGCCGCCCGCCGCCTGCAGGCCGAGACGGTCTACCAGCTGCCGGAACCGCTCCCCGAAAACCATGAGTCCCGGCCCGCCGCCATCCGGCTGCAAGCTTTAGGCATCGAAGATTTAAGCCGCCTGCCGGACGATCTACACAACCGTTATGACAGCTGGTTTTTCCCGCTTTACCAGAAACATTACGGCGACCTTGAAAGCCGGCGCCTGAGCAAAGCCCTGCAGCAGTATCAGCGCCGTTTAGGTAAAAGAGTTAAAAAACTTAAAAACGAACAGAGTGAAAAAACAAAACATATCAATGACAACCGCTTCGGCGATCTTCTCAAAGGTGAACTTCATAAACTTAAAAAAGGAATTAATCAGGTAGTGGTCACCGACTACTACTCACCGACCCTGGAAAAGATTGAACTCAGACTCAACCCCGCTTTAAGCCCGCTGGCAAATATGGAGAATTTCTACAAAAATGCCAAAAAAGCTAAACGCGGCCTGAAACTGATCGGCACCCGCCTGCGGGCCACCGAACGGGAGTTAAATTACGCCCGGGAACTGCTTTTCCAACTCGACCGGCTGAGCGCCGACCCGGAACGGAAAATCTCGGACGAAGAACAGGAACTCCTGGAACTGGCCGCCGCCATAACTGAAAAAAGAGGCAACCGGCAACCGGATCAGAGTACCCGGAAACGACCCAAAGAGCAAAACCGTAACCATAAATTTCGGGGGGTGGAACGACTGGACGGCAGCAACGGCGGCATCATCTATCTCGGCCGCAACGTCATCGGCAACGAAAATATCTACCGCCACCTGGGAGCCCCGGAGGATCTCTGGTTTCACGTCCACAATTTCCCCGGAGCTCACATCCTCCTGAAACCGGCGCCGGGAAAACCCGAGTGCGAAGAGGAACAGATGCAGGCCGCAACCCTGGCCGCGGTCAACTCAAAAGCGGCGGGAGAAAAGGTTATCGAAGTCACCATGACCCGGGTAAAATACCTGCGCAAACCCAAAGGCGGCCGTTTAGGACAGCTTCTTTTAAGCGGCCCGATTGAAACTTTGAGAGTGATAAATGAAGAATAAATCGCACAATCCTGTCGTCGACCGGCTGACGGACCGTCTGCTGGATGCCGGCTTCCACAAGGAACAGATTGTCACCGAAGAGATCCTGCGTACCTGCTACGGCTATGATGCGACCCGCCAGAGCGCGGCACCGCTCATGGCCCTGCTTCCGGAGAATGAACTCCAGGTAAAAACCATCCTCAAACTGGCCACGGAAAAGAACCTTAAGATATTTCCCCGGGGTGCCGGCAGCGGCATGTCGGGCGGGACCATTCCCAGCAGTGACGGCATCATTATTTCCCTGACCCGGATGCGGAGAATCATTGAGATTGATGAAGCCAACATGATCGCCACGGTCGAGCCCGGTGTGGTCACCGGCGAATTGCAGGAGGAGGTCGGCAGATACGGCCTCTTCTACCCGCCCGATCCCGCCAGTCTCGCCTTTTCAACCATCGGCGGCAACGTCACCGAGAATGCCGGCGGCCCGCGGGCCGTCAAATACGGGGTTACCGGCAATTTTGTTAAAGGCCTTGAAGCCTACCTTATCAACGGTGAGAAAATAACCTGCGGCAACAAGTGCGTCAAATCGGTCTCAGGGTATGACCTCACTTCCCTTCTGGTAGGCTCGGAAGGAACCCTGGCGGTCATCACCAAGATCCTCCTGAAACTGCTGCCCGCCCCGGAAAGCGTTAAAACCTCGCTCCTGGCCTTCTCCTCGATGACCGCGGCCGCCCATGCCGTCAACGCAATGTTCAAACACCAGATCAATCCCTCGACTATTGAATTTCTCGACCATCATTCACTCAACGCGGTACGTTCCGAGTTGCCGTTTACGCTGCCGGATGCAACCGACACCGTTCTTCTGGTTGAAATCGACGGCTCCGCCGCCCAGGTTGAAAATCAGAACCTAAAACTCAAAGAACTTTTCAAAGACGCCGCCCTGCTCCTGATCGCCGCCCAAGATGAGTCTGAGCGGGAACAACTCTGGCTGGCCCGCCGCAAACTTTCGCCCGCGATCGCCAATATCGCCCCCCACAAGATCAATGAAGATATCGCGGTACCGCTGGCGGCGATTCCCGAGGTAATCGCAAAACTGGAAAAACTCTCGCAGAAAATCAATCTGCCGATCGTCTGTTTCGGCCATGCCGGTGACGGCAATATTCATGTCAATGTCATGCTCGACAAAAGTGATCCCGACCAGGCGGAACGGGGCCGGACGGCAATTGATGAAATTTTTGCCATCACCCTGAAAGCGGGCGGCACCCTCTCCGGAGAACACGGGATCGGCAACACCAAATCGGCCTATTTCGACAAGGAGTGGGATCCGCTAACCATTGCCGTGATGCGGGCCGTGAAAAAAGCTTTCGACCCCGACAACCGGCTTAATCCCGGAAAAATCTTTCCCGCTGAAAGCAGTTCTTCAGAACCTGCGGCCCGGGGTAATTGAGATGGGGTATCCATGGCTCAAGTTTTACGACAAAACCGTCGCTCACTCCCTGGACTACCCCGAAATTCCGGTCTACCAACTCCTCGAGGATACGGCCCGAAGATACCCGCGGCGACCGGTTACATGCTTCCTGGGAAAACGCATGGACTACGCCTCTCTCAAACAGGCAAGTGATAATTTAGCCGCGGCACTGCAAAACAAGGGAATCGTGGAGGATGACAAGGTAGCCCTGCTGCTGCCCAATTTCCCGGGTTTTTTGATTGCCTACTACGCCCTGCTTAAACTCGGGGCGGTGGTGGTGCCGTTCAACCTTTTATACACCGAACCCGAACTGGAATTTTTATTTAACGATTCCGGGGTAGAAACCGCTGTCACTATCCCGATGTTTGCAACCAAAACCGCAAAACTAAAGGGAAAAACCCGGCTGAAACAGATTTTCATCAGTTTCATCGCTGATTTTTTGCCTTTCCCATTGAATACCGTACAGAGATTACGGGAAACCAGGATGCTCAGAAGGGCCCGGCAGGAGACCGGCGTTGAGCTCTTTCCCATGCGGCCGCTCACCCGCACTCCCGCGCCGGCAACCTTCAAAGCACACGCTACCGACCCCCGCAATATGGCCATGCTGATCTACTCCGGCGGAACCACCGGCGTATCCAAGGGAATTATGCTCTCGCATTACAGTATTGTCGCCAATGCCCATCAAATTACAGCTTGGGGAGGGCTTACGAAGGAGGACAGCATACTGGCCGTACTGCCTCTGTTTCACGGTTTCGGGATGAGTGTCTGCATGAATTCAGCGGTACTTTCCGGCCTGAAAATTATTCTCCTGCCGAGATTCGACGCCCGCAAAATGGCCCGAACTATTACCAGATATCGTCCCACTCTGGCAGCGGTCGTACCGACCATCCTCGTAGCCCTTGCTAATCTGAAAGATGTGGACAGATATGATTTTACCAGTCTAAAAGCCGTCTGGGTAGGTGCGGCACCATTGACCGAAGGCATAAAAAATACCTTCGAGGAGAAAACCGGAGGCCGGGCCATCGAGGGTTATGGATTAACCGAAGCCGTAACCGCCATCATGGCAAATCCCTACAAAGGACAACACAAAACCGGCAGCATCGGCATACCGTTCCCGGATGTTCAGGCCCGGATTCTCTCTCTGGATGGGAAATATGAACTGCCGGCCGGAGAAACGGGAGAGATCGTCCTGAAAACTCCAACGATGATGATGGGCTATTACCGGCTCCCGGATAAAACAGACGAGACAATCATCGACGGCTGGTTGTTCACGGGCGATATCGGCTACATGGATGAAAACGGCTATCTCTACATCACCGACCGCAAAAAGGATCTGATTATTGTCGGAGGTTTTAACGTTTTCCCCCGGGAGATTGATGAGTTACTTGATCGCCACCCCAAAATCAGGGAGGGAATTACAGTCGGCGTGCCCGATGAATATAAAGGTGAACGAATCAAAGTTTACATTGTCTTAAAATCCGGTACGGAAGCTGATTTTGATGAATTTGATCAATATTTCAGAAAACACCTGACTCCCTATAAGGTACCCTCGGAAATCGAGTTCCGCCCGGAACTGCCGAAAAGTGCCATTGGTAAAATATTACGCCGCACGCTGCGCAATCAGGAACTTGAAAAATTAAAGAAAATAAAATCTTAACCTTTATACAGGATGATACAATGCTAAAACCTATTCCGACACGCCGGGAAATCATCAAAGAGATCAAGGATGAAGGGGGATTGGTGGCGGCCGTATTGCCCATCCACTACTCCCGGGCCCTGCTGAGGGCTTTTTCGATCTATCCGCTGGAAGTCTGGGGCCCGCCCAAGGTAGATGACAACCTCGGCGGGGCGCACCTGCAGACCTATGTCTGCTCCATTGTCCACAATGCCCTCTCTTTCTTAAAAACCGGTGGGCTTGATGATGCCGACCTGATCATGGTTCCCCATACCTGTGATTCACTCCAGGGTCTGGGATCACTGCTCATAGATTTAATCAAGCCCGAAACGGCCGTCATCCCCCTCTACCTGCCGCGGGACAAAGGGGAAGAGAGTCTCTCTTTTCTGGCGGCTGAATTTCACTCTCTGTTTACCCGGCTGTCTCAGTTAACCGGTAAAAAACCGAGTCGTGATGACCTGCTGAACGCGATCTGTCGGGAGGAGGAGAGTGATCTGCTGCTGGACAAATTATACCGCAACCGGCAGACGACAGGATTGAGTAATCTCGATTTCTACCGTCTGGTACGTTCGCGGGAATATCTGCCGGCGGAATCTTTTTCAAAACTTATAACCGCTCAGCTGCAAACCGTCACTGAGCCGCAACCGGGAATTCCTATAATCCTTTCCGGCATTCTCCCGGAACCGATGGCAGTTTTGAGTACAATTGATAATATGAATGGATTGGTGGTGGCCGACGATTTAGCCGGCTGCGGCCGGCGCCGCTACGCCCCGGGGAAAAGCCCTGAGCCTTTCCGGCGTATGGCCGAACGGATTCTCTACGCTCCGCCCGACCCCACCCGCGGCAACTCGCTTGCCGAACGAATCAAATATCTGGACGAAATGGCGCAGTCAAGCGGGGCTAAAGGAGTTATTTTTTATGAGGTAAAATTCTGCGAGCCGGAACTCTTTGATCTGCCCAGTCTCCGGGAAGCACTTAAAGAACTCGGTTTGTCCTCGATCACCATCGAAATCGACATCAATAACCCGCTGCCGCACCAGGTAGCTACACGAATTGCCGCTTTTTTAGAGATGCTGGACAACTAAAACAGCCGCATAGAGGTTAACTACTGTGGGATTTAATGATTCGTTAAAATATTACTGGAATGTAAAACTTGTCGGAGAACCTTTTCTCCGCCGGCAGCGCCTTAAGGCGGAACGCAACCTAAGAATTCCTTCGAGCTGGCGTACCGACATTCTCTCCCCGCCGCTCAGGATCGGTGCCCGAACCAAGGAACTGATATCCCGTCACTACCTTGAAGGACGTTATGCCGCCGGCCATCGTCCGGTCGCCTGGGTAACCTCGGGAGGGCCGGTGGAGATCCTGCAGGCACTCGGCTTCTATGTGCTCTATCCGGAAAATCACGGGGCTCTGTGCGGGGTCAGAAAGGCCGTCGTCGAGATCTCCGGCGAAGCCGAAAATGCCGGCTATTCGACCGACATCTGTTCCTACGCCCGCACCGATATCGGCGCCATGCTCTCCGGCAAAACTCCGGTAGGCCGCCTGCCCCGGCCGGATCTATTGCTGGCCTGCACCAATATCTGCCAGACCGTTCTTCACTGGTATCGGGTCTTAGCCCGGCATTTTCAGGTACCTCTAATTTTAATCGATACCCCTTTTGTTTATACGGAAGCCTCCGATCATGCCCTTGAGTATGTGAAAAAACAGCTGGAAAATTCAATCCCCGTAGCCGAGAAGGTCGCCGGCCGTAAGCTTGATTATCGACGCTTAAAGGAGATTATTAAATTGAGCAAGGATGCGGCCGAACTGTGGC
>JANTFH010000044.1 GCA_024763535.1 Thermodesulfobacteriota bacterium | reverse complement strand
GAAGCCAACCTCAAGATTAGATTTCCCTGGACTTCGGTCCCTAAAGACCCCTTGGAGACTACAAGGTTGATAGGCCGGGTGTGTAAGTGCAGCAATGTATTCAGCTAACCGGTACTAATAGGTCGTGAGGCTTGACCATATTATTTCAATGTTATTAAGCGTTTCACGGGTTCTTTGCCGAAGGCAAAGGTTCCGATGAAAAAAGCTTATCCAGCAAAGCTGGACTTTAGACTGACAATAAATTCTCTTAAAGTAATTGGAAATCTGTACCTTACAGTTTTCCTGGTGATTATAGCGAGGAGGTTCCACCCGTTCCCATCCCGAACACGGAAGTTAAGCTCTTTTGCGCCGATGATACTGCGTAAGTGGGAAAGTAGGTCGTTGCCAGGAATTTTTTTCTAAGCCCCAATCGTCTTTTGACGGTTGGGGCTTTTTTTTTACTTCGCTATCTGTTATTAAGATGTGTCGAAAAAGTTGACAAGGTAAGTGATGTCGGGAAAATATGTTGTCGGAAAATGAAACGCGCATTTGTTAATACTATTTTACTTTTCTTTCTTGGGTTTTCCACCTGCTTTGCCGACCCGGTTACGGTTGACACGGCGCAAATGATTGCCCGAAACTGGCTGGTGCAAAAAACCGGCAGAGCCTCCTACACTCTACCCACGGCAAGTGCCATACCCTCAACCACCCGAACAGTCGGAGCCGCCGCTTCCTACTATACTCTCAACCTGGGATCCAACGGCTGGGTCATTGTTGCCGGTGATGATGTCGCCTACCCGGTTATTGCTTATTCAACCCGGGGTCATGTAGATCTGCATAATCAACCTCCCGCCTTTATGGAGTGGATGAGTCAGGTTGCAGAAGAGATAAATTCCGCCGTTCGTCAAAACCTCTCGCGGCGCGGTAACAGCAGCCCGGCAACAATTAAGATCAGAAACGCCTGGACAACCCTCACCAGTCCATCCGGCAGGGCCGCCTCCGGTACCGCACCTGCTACCAGAGAGGCCGGCGAAGAGCCTCCGGCCGAGGTCTCACCACTTTTACAAACCACCTGGAGTCAAGGCCGATATTACAATCGCAGCTGTCCTGAAGATGTTGATGGGCCCGATGGTCATGTCTGGGTCGGTTGCGTTGCCACCGCCATGGGCCAGGTGATGAAGTTTCACAACTGGCCTCCGACCGGAACCGGGTCACACTCATATACCCCTTACTCGAAAAAATACGGTACTTTGGCGGTAGATTTTGGGGCAACGACCTATGATTGGGAGAGTATGCCGGATAGTGGTTCGCTCTCAACCTGTAATGATGCGGTAGCAACCCTGCTCTATCATACCGGTGTGGCTGTGAATATGGAATACGGGACGAATTACTCAAGTGCCGATCAATATGAAATCCCATCAGCATTAAGGCTCTTTTTCAGGTATGAAGCGAATGATTGCGACTCACGCGCCAGTCATACTGATGCAGAGTGGGTTACTCTGCTGAAAACCGACCTGAATGCAAATCGCCCGATTATTTATGGGGGAGGGTTTCATGAATTTGTCTGCGACGGGTATGCTGAAAACAACTATTTTCATTTCAACTGGGGTTGGGATGGCGCCTACGATGGCTATTTCTATCTTGACGATCTCACCCCCGGTGGTTACGATTTTTCCGCTAATCAAGACGCCATTATGGGGATTTACCCTAAAGTCAATTGTTCATACGCCATCAGCCCCACAAGTCGGAGTTTTAGCGCCGCCGCTGCGTCGGCTACAGTTTCTGTTAGCGCTCCGGGCGGCTGTATCTGGACGGCAACTGAGAGTGTCGACTGGCTCACTATCACTTCCGGCAGCAGTGGCAGCGGTAATGGAGCAGTGAATTATTCCGTTTCAGAAAACCCGGACCCAACTTCTCGTTCAGCAGTCATCACCATTGCCGGAGAAATTTACACTGTAACCCAGGAAGGGGTAGTTTGCGTTGACACCTACTACCGTGATGCCGATGGCGACGGTTACGGTAATCCCGGCATTTCACAGCAGGCCTGTACGCAGCCTGCGGGCTACGTTGCTGACAGCAGCGACTGCGATGATAATGATCCCCTGGAATATCCGGGTCAGATCTGGTACCGGGATGGCGATGGCGATGGTTATTCGGATGCTACTAGCGCAACTGTTTGTGAACGTCCCGCCGGTTATAAGGTAGCGGCTGAGCTGATTGCCACTGCAGGTGATAATGACGATAATGACGATACCGTATATCCCGGAGCGCCGGAGATATGTGACGGCAAAGATAATGATCAGGATGGTGCCGTTGATGAAGAGTGTAGTGTGATCTATATTAACCAAGATGGCGAGTGCCGTAATCATTTTCCTTGTTATGCCAGCGTCAGCGCCGGGTGCTCAGCTGCCAGTGATAACGGAGAAGTGAAAATTAGAGCTGATCTCTATCCGGAAGACCTGACTCTGGATCAGCCGATCCGGTTTACTCTGAGCGGTGGCTGGAATGCTGACTATGATGATAATTCAGGTACTCAGTCAACCCTCGGGGGGGCTTTGACAATCTCTGCCGGGACGGTAACTGTGGAAAATATAGTCATTGGGGGAACCTTGTATCTGGTTGGTAACGAGCCACTTTTCGGCGGATGGCGGCAAAGTCGATTGTCCGGGATGTTTTACGACGGTAAACCGCCATTTTAACCTGATAACTTAATTGGAATAAAAAAAGGGGGGAGGCTACTTTTAAGGTAGCCTCCCCCCTTTTTTTTATTTTGGATTTATGAGAGTATCAGCCTTTCATCCGGCGTACTCCAAGAAGTCCCAGCAACCCTGCAAACATCAGGAAAATGGTGGACGGCTCCGGAACCGGAGGGCCTCCCTTCTTGGTGAGTCTTACACCTCCCATAAGGTTGTCGTTGCCGCACTGCATGGTATTGTGAAAGATCACCTTTTGAGAAGCTCCATCAGCAAGAGTGTTAAGTACTTTGCCGGCGATATCAGCCACATTAAAGGTTAAGGCATAATGATTATCGTTATAAGGTATCCAAGTACTCCCTTGATAAAACCCCCCCCAGCCGGTCAACCCGGCAGCAGTGGCTGCATCGCGTATTTCTTGAGTATTTCCATAATAATCGAAGGAAAATGTGTCTAAGATGGTGCCGCCGCTAGCATATTTCCACGGGTTGGAACCCCAATTATTTGGGGTGACTGTAACATATGGTGATAGGGTTGAGCCGCTACCTAATTTTAC
This sequence comes from Thermodesulfobacteriota bacterium, assembly GCA_024763535.1. Classification (GTDB taxonomy): domain Bacteria; phylum Desulfobacterota; class Anaeroferrophillalia; order Anaeroferrophillales; family Tharpellaceae; genus Tharpella. The sequence goes on along the minus strand of JANTFH010000044.1, from coordinate 18,741 downwards.
TATATCGTACGTCCCGGCAGTGCTACTTGTGATATCAATATCCAAGACATAGTCATATCCAAATAAGCCACTTGGTGACGATGCGGGATTGCCGTATTGCGCATTACCATCCACATCAATAAAAATATCTCCCATTTGTGTAGTAGTAGTTCCGTTTAAGAAGTCATAACCGCCAATGATCGTCAAATCTTTTTCAGTTCTATTATAAAAAAAGCCTTCGAGATCCCACTTCTGACCTGTTGCCATGCCAGGTTCAACTTCATTATCTTCGGAAGGAGATGTGCCTGTCTGGGTTCCCATCTTGTCGAATATGGTTATGTTTTCACCCAGAGTTAGAGCTTGTGAAACCCCGCTGAAAAATAGTACTGCGAGAAACAAGACGGTTATTGCAACTGATAATTTCTTCATAATTAAACTCCTTTTTCTATAACTTCATGTTTATTGTTTTTTGATTTTTATGTACAAATATCCCTGGCCGGTATCAACTTATGCCGACCCACGACCCATATACAAAGCATATAGTGTGCCAGTTATGTATATACGTGATATTACTGGTTGTTTTATTTTGGTTTTTTTGAGTGTAAACAATCCCGACAGTACTAATGACAGGGTTATTTTGTCAGGTTAGAACTAGAAAACGACTAGAAAACGGAACTGGAAAACGGGACAGATCTATTTTTTTGAACTGGAAAACGGGACAGATCTATTTTTTTAAGCCCCGACTGTCATTTGACGGCCGGGGCTTTTTTTTTGTCTAACGATATGATAGATAATGAACTGATAATATTTTTCGCCGCAAAGGTGTATGTTTCCGGAGGATTCAGGCAATTTTATTTTCCCGATATTTTTCAGTTGAGCTTTTTTTGCCCTTCTTCTTGTTTCTTGGAGTAGAAAAAAATAATGGCATCTTCAGCTAAAAAGGTTATCTACGCAGCCCTCATCGGCAATGGCTTGATTGCTGTAACCAAATTCATTGCGGCGGCGGTTACCGGAAGTTCCGCGATGCTCTCTGAAGGCATCCATTCGCTGGTGGATACCGGCAATGAACTGCTGCTGCTTTATGGTCTGCATCGGGCGCAGAAACCGGCGGATGAATCTTTTCCTTTCGGCTATGGCAAGGAAGTCTATTTCTGGAGCTTTGTGGTAGCCATCTTTATTTTTGCCGTTGGGGCCGGGGCCTCTCTGTATGAAGGTATTCATCATCTCTATCACCCCCGACAGCTGGAGCATGTTTTTGCCAACTATTTTGTGCTGGTGCTGGCGATGATTTTTGAGGGTACAACCTGGATGGTGGCGTTCAAAGAGTTTTCTCGCCGGAAAGGTCGCCGCAGCTATCTGGAGATGATTCGTCGGGACAAAAATCCGTCAGTTTTCGTGGTTCTGTTTGAGGATTCAGCTGCTCTGCTGGGGTTGATGGTAGCATTTTCAGGTATATTGCTCGGACAATTGACCGGAAAGACCTGGTTTGACGGCGAGGCATCTATTGTGATCGGGCTGTTACTCGCCGGCACCGCCATTTGGTTAGCCTACGAGATCAAGGGGTTGCTGGTGGGGGAAAGTGCCCAGCCGGAAGTGGTTCAGGGCATTCGCAGTTTAGCGGGAGAATATCCGGAAATTGAGCATGTCAATGAAGTGTTGACCATGCACATGGGGCCGGAGTTCATCCTGGTTAACTTGAGTGTCGATTTTAAGAACACTCTTTCGGCAGACCAAGTGGAGCGCACGGTGCAGAAACTGGATGCACAGATCAAACAGGTATATCCTCTGGTCAAGCGGATTTTTATTGAGGGTGAGGCTCGCGCGGTTAAAGCTAAAGTTTGATTCCGGTTGGCGTTTGCTCGCATCCGTATATTTCTCATCCCCAAAAATCCTTGAGGGGAATTTTCTTCATATTTGCTATACCTTATTCTCTCGAGATTCAAACCGCCAGATTTGGAATTTGTATCAGCCTTTCAGAATTGCGAGAAGTTGGTTCCCGGCGATATGTAACTTGGCGCTATTATCGATTATATGAATATCCATGCCCTCTTTTTCCAGTTGTTGAAACTTGTCGGCTTCGGCCATGCGAGCCGATATCTCCGATGCAGATTCCCGTTTCCGCCGATGCAGACGCTGTTCCAGGATCTGTGGATTGGCTTTAATCAAGATACCGATTAAATCGGGGTAGGCGGCTTTCGCTATGGAATAATGGCCGCGTGAACCGTTGATGATGACCCGCTTGCCTTCGGCCAGGGCCTTCTCCATCTCTTTCCCGAAGCCGTAATTAATCCCATGCCGTTGCCAGTGCAGCACCAGGTTACAGGAGTCAAGCAGTTGCCTGAATGTTTTCTGGTCAACTTCAATATCATTTTCTCCGGGTGGCGTCCGGGTGACGTAGCGGCGGGCAAAATGATATGACTTTCGGTCCTTGAGATTGTCTTTAACATATTTGATCAGGCTGTCTTTTCCAGCGCCGGAGGCCCCCATCAAGTAGTAGATACGACCACTGCTTCGTTCCATCATTTATGACCCTTCCGCGTTATTAACTATGGGTGAAAATACTCTATTAATCGGCCGGAAATGGATTGTCAATAAAATCTCTCGGAAATAACTTGTTTGCGGTTGCAAAAGTTGGAAAAAGAGGTTAGATTAATCCTTTATCGTGATCTTACGCCGGTCTGTTTTGTCGCCCGTTTTTCCTTTCCGGGCAACTGCAGCCAGTGTCCAGAAAGATATTAATATTATTACCGATCGTTACCGGAGAGCTTTAATGACTGCAGCGCCAGCCTTTGATTTTCCCCCCTATCGTCCGCCGTCGGAAGCCCGGAGCATGCTGCTCCGGGTAACTCATGGCTGCCCCTGGAATAAATGCGCTTTCTGTTCCATGTACAAGAAATATCCGTTTGCCCGCAAATCGATGGCTGAAATTAAAGCCGATATCGATATGATGCCGGAGGTTTACGGCCGCGGTGCCAACCATGTTTTCCTTGGTGATTCCAACTCATTGCTTCTTTCGGCCGATGATCTGGTTGAGATTTTGGGCCATCTCTACAAGGTTTTTCCCGATCTTGAACGGGTAACTTCTTATGCCCGGGCGAAAACGGTTCTGAAAAAGTCGGCCCCGGATTTGCAGCGTATCTGTGAGGCCGGCCTGACCCGGCTGCATATCGGTCTGGAAAGCGGCTCCGATAAAGTACTTAAACTGATTAACAAAGGTCCGACTGCGGACGAAGTCATTGAAGGCTCGCTGAAATCGAAGGCGGCCGGTTTCGAATGCTCGATCTATGTCCTTTTAGGAATTGGCGGGATGGAGTATACGATGGATCATCGGCAGGGGACAATTCGGGTTTTGAATGCTATCGATCCCCATTTTATCCGGGTCCGGACCCTGACGCCGATTCCTAAATCGGATATCGCCAGATGGATTGCCGAGGGCAGTTTCACGCAGGTCTCGCCTCTGGTAAGCATTGAGGAGGAGCGTGATATTGTGGCCGGGCTCAAAGTCAACTCCCGTTTTCTTAATGACCACGCTTCCAATATTGTTCCCCTGGATGCGCAACTGCCTGATGATAAGGAGCGGATGCTTCTGGCGCTGGATCGGGGCATCGAATATTGTAAAAAGAATGAAGTCGGTTATGCCGATTATCGTTACTTATAAGAGAGGTTAAAGCATGCGTGCAGACGGACGTCGATTCGATCAGATACGTGAATTAAAAATTATTCCCGATTTTCTCGACCATCCGGCCGGTTCGGTGCTGATCTCTTTCGGCCGGACGAAGGTGTTGTGTACGGCCACGATTGAGTATGGGGTGCCGGGTTTTCGCCGTGATTCCGGCGGCGGCTGGCTGACGGCCGAATATTCAATGCTGCCGGCCAGTACCCACGAGCGCTCCGGCCGGGAGGTTAACCGCGGGCGTCAGGGGGGGCGAACCCTGGAGATCCAGCGGCTTATCGGTAGGAGTCTGCGGGCGGTGGTCAATCTCGATTCTCTGGGTGAACGAACAATTATTTTAGATTGTGATGTCCTGCAGGCGGATGGCGGTACCCGGACGGCATCGGTGTGCGGGGCTTTCGTCGCTTTAGGCCTGGCTCTGCTGCAGTTAAAACCGATGATGGCTGACGACTGGAAACCGCTCCGCAGCCGTCTGGCCGCGATCAGTGTGGGGATGGTTGCCGGTGAAGTAGAGCTGGATTTAAACTATCTCGAAGATTCGTGTGCCGATGTCGATATGAATGTGGTGATGACCTCCGCCGGCGAGCTCGTGGAAATTCAGGGTACGGCCGAAGCCCGGCCTTTCAGCCGGGAGCAGATGTCGGCGATGCTCGATGTCGCGGAAAAAGGGGTGAAAGAGATCTTAGCCTGTTCGGAAACGGAGATCTTTCAGGGACGTCTTGATAGCCTGATAGAATGAGCAGTTTCGTTTTTCAGTAAAAAAAGCCTTCTTATTGCCATTATTGTCAATTAAGAAGGCTTTATAATTTAATCGGATCCGGTGAACTCCGGACTTTTTTCAGGCTTAAAAACTGGTGGAGGATAAGGGATTCGAACCCTCGGCCTCAGCGTTGCGAACGCTGCGCTCTCCCAACTGAGCTAATCCCCCGCACCGTCTTGCTTTCTGAATGACTCCGTTTGTACTAAAAAAGGTTCTTAGTGTCAAATAAAACCTTGGCTGGTGCGGGTTTATTGCAAATAAGAGAACTTACGGCTGACGCTCCTCGAGTACCCGGGTAATCGCTTTTTTGAGCTCATCTAAGTTGCTGGCTTTAACGACGTAGGCATCCGAGGCCCAGGTGGAAAAATCCTGTTTATAGTCACTGTATGCAGAACAGAGGATAACCGGGATATCCTTGTCGACCTCCTTGATTTTGATCAGGGCGTCAACCCCTGAAATCCCGGGCATTTTAATATCCATGACAACCAGATCGGGCTTCAGTTCGGGAACCATCGTCAGAGCCTCTTCACCGGAGGCGGCAGCGGTGATCTGGTAGCCCTCCTCTTCAAGCTCCTCTTTATAGAGCCAGCGGATATTCTCTTCATCATCAACGACTAAAATCTTATATTCTCTGCTCTCCATCTGCTTACCTCTCCTGCCGGTGCTGATCGACCGGTTGCTCATGATGGTTGCTGTGTTTGAACGGGATTGAGATTACCACCTTAACCCCTCTGCCGACCTGATTCTGGATTCTGATTTCACCCTTATGGTTTAAGATTATCCGGTGACAGATGGGCAGACCTAAGCCGGTGCCATCGTGTTTGGTTGTGAAAAAAGGGTTGAAAATATCGTGAATAGTCTCTTCCTGGATACCGCCGCCGGTGTCCTCTACTTCAATTAAGGCCAACTCCTGCTGTTTGTCAAGGTTGCAGTACGGGGTGGAGCGGATCGTGAGCCGGTTTTTTTCGAGGCCTGCCGTCTTGCCGGTGATGGCCTGGATGCTGTTGTTGATGAGGTTGATTAAGACCTGTTTAATCTGATTCCCGTCGCATTCAACTTCGGGGATTCCGGGGGTCAGCTGGAGTTTTAGCTCTATATTCAGCTTCTTCATCTCCCGTGTAAAGAGAGCCGCGGTGTCTGAGATCAGCTGATTTATATCGGCGGGGGCGAATACGTCACTTTCGGTTCGGGAAAAAGAGAGGACATTATTGACGATCTCCTCAAGCCTTTCAATCTCCTTCATGATAACTTGACTGTAGCCCTTCTCCCGGCTCTCTTCCGGAATTTTTTTATGCAGGCGGCGGGCAAATCCGCCGATTGAGACCAGTGGATTTTTGATCTCATGGGCGATGCTGGTAGCCATCTCACCCAGTGCCATAAGTTTCTCACTCTGGGTCAGGCGGCTCTGGGCCCGGTTCAGAGTCGCCAGCGAATTCTGGAGGCGCTGATAGAGTTCGGTGTTGTCTAAAGCCAGAGTCGCGGCATCCGTGAAGAGGGTTATGTAAGAGAGATCCTGCTCCTTGATGCGGTCGGCATTTGCCAGAATTACTCCTTTTAAGTGCTGCTTGCCGGGAAGCGGGATGATAAGAATTTCGCTGGCGGGAATTATCTCGGCAAGCTTCGAATGCAGTGCCGTGATAAAGCGGGCCGGAATAATCGTCGGTTTCTCCTCAGTCAGAGCCTTTCGGAAGCGGGTCGGTGCGGCTTCCAGATCGGCAAATTTGAGGGTCTCGATATCCCGGATAATCTTTTCATCAAGATTGTCACTGGCTCGGAGCAGGTGACAGGTTAAAACCTTCAAAGGGGTGGTATCATCGGTGATTTTGGGGCATTTATTGTCGTTTGAGAGACTCCCCGGATCCCTGGCGTAGAAACGTGTATGCCAGAATTTACCCTCTTTCTGGTATCCGATATAGATAGCCGGAGAACAGGAGAAGCCTTCACTGCTGGCCAGAGCTCCAAGGGTAAGCCGGCTGATCTGATCCGGCGTGTCCGCGGCGAGAAGGGCATTCTTCATGCGGTGGGAGATGGTCAGCTGCCGGGTTCGTAGGATTGCGGCCTGATTGGCAAGATCCAGCTGACTCCGGGTACGGGTTCGTTCCACAGTTGCGGCCAGATGAACCGCGAGAATCTCAAGCAGCTCAAGCTCATTTTTTTCGAGAGGTATAAGATGCTGGACTTTGGGATCTTTATCGAGAAAAAATTCCAGGCTTCCGAGTCTGACTCCCCGGCTTATCAGGGGGAGAATGATATGGGCGCTGAAGTGAGAGAAAAAATCCCGATAGGACGAATCCGCACTATTTTTTATGTCAACGACCGTGGGCTGGACCGCAAACTTCATTCGGGCGGTCTGCTCCCGGCTGGTTTCCAGCCCTATCCTGCGAACCTCATTATCTCTGAAGCCCTGGTCGATTATCTCCGTCGGCAGGTTTTCGGTGGCGTAGATTGTGAGGATAGAGGCTGAATGAGCGAAAAATGTCAAGGATGAGTCCGGTAGTTGAGAGAAGACACTCTGCAGGTTTTCGCTGATATTGAGCCGGGCTCCGACGCGGTGCAGAAATTTCAGACGGCGGACTTTTTTATGGGATCGTTTTCGTAAAATATCCTCTCTGAGGCCGGAGGCGATCTGGCGGCAGATTATCAGCAGAAACTGCAGGTTGTCATCGCTTAAGGTGAAAGCTTTATTATGCAGCAGAACCATAGTACCGTAGGTCTGGGTATCATCAGCCAGAGGCAGGCTCCAGCCGTAGGGCCGCTGGCGGCGGAAGGGGTCGTCAGAGTTGTTGGATTCCAAGTCAAGCGGACACGCGATGCGGCTTGTCAGCGGGGCACAGAGCGGATCCACAGAATCGGGAAGTGTGTAGCTGTAAGGCGGGGCCGGCAGTTGGAGGTTGCCGCCGGAGTCAGCCGCCAGGCGCAGGGTCAGCCGCCGGCCGCGATGCTGCAGAAGATAGAAAACGATTGTCGGAGCCAATCCCGTGAGACAGAGGAAGTGCGCTGTCTGCATGAGGCGGTCATTTATCGGGGTTGCCGAACTGTTGATCTTGATGACCTTACTCAGAGTTTCGTATCGTTGCCGGTAATCCATTTTTCCGATAATTCAGCTCATTTCCTGTTTGATAAGTTCATAGAGTTTCCGGTATTCAAGTGCGCTTTTCGCCCAGGAAAAGTCACAGCGCATGGCGTTGGCCCGCAGGCGGTACCAGAGCCGGGGCCGGTTGTAGACATCTAAAGCCTGAACCATGGTTTTTTTGAGGTCAGCGAGATTGTACTGTTTGAATTTGAAACCGTTACCGTGACAAATTTTAGCCTCAAAAGGGGTTATACTGTCGTCCAGTCCACCGGTGGCCCGCACCAGAGGGATAGTTCCGTAACGCAGGCTGTACATCTGGTTCAAACCGCAAGGCTCATAACGTGACGGCATCAGAAAAATATCGGCTCCGGCTTCCAGAAGGTGGGCGAGGCGATTGTCATGGGCACAGATGAAAGCAATTTGCTGCGGGAATTTCCGGGCCAGTTTTTTCAGCTCAGCCTCTATTCCCGGATCCCCGGTACCGAGGAAGACAAATCTTGCCGCCAACTTTTCAACCTCCGCCAGTAGCGGTAGAATCAAATCGAAACCTTTCTGCTCCACCAGTCGGGAGACCATGCCGATCATGGGCAGTGATGGATGATCTTCCAGTTTGAAGGTTTGGGCCAGTTTTTTTCGGCAGACTTTTTTCCCGGCCATACGGCCCGGGCGAAAATGGTTTTCAATGAAAGGGTCGCAGCTTGGATCCCACTCACGGTAGTCGACCCCGTTCAGGATACCGTAAAGATCTTTTCGGCGTTCCGTGAGAACCGTTTCCAGACCGCAGCCGAATTCCGGAGTCAGAATCTCCCGGCTGTAGGCCCGGCTGACGGTATTCAGCTTGTCGGCATAGACGAGCCCTCCTTTTAAGAGGTTGAGACGGTCGTAAAACTCAAGCCGTTCAAAGGTAAACTCCTCCCAGCCAAGTCCGGTAAGCGGTAGCAGCTCTTTATCCTGCAGGCCCTGATAACCCAGATTGTGAATAGTAAACAGCGAACCGCCCCGGTAACCGGGCCGCCCCTGATAAAGGGTCTGCAAATAAACCGGAATCAGTGCCGTCTGCCAGTCGTGGGCGTGGAAGATGTCTATATCCAGGTTAAGTACCCGAACCGCCTCCATAACTGCCCGGCAGTAGAAAATAAAACGGACAGCGTTATCCGGATATTCATCTCCGGCGGGGCCGTAGAGGGTCGGCCGGTTGAAAAATTCATCCTGGGCGATAAAAAAGATCTTGAGATTCTGCGGCCGCTCCCCGGAGCCTGATGCAAAGCTGACAATTTTGCCTTTGAACTGTTTATCGCCGACAGGAATGGCAACCTCGGCTACGGCTTTCAGTTCCGGGTATTTTTCACTGATTTCCCGGTAGAGCGGGAGAAAGAGATAGACCTTATCTCCCTGTTCCGCCAGGGCCGTCGGCAGGGCTCCGGCAACATCAGCCAGCCCTCCGGTTTTGGCGAAAGGCGCGGCTTCAGATACGGCAAAGAGAATATTCATTTTATATTTCCATCAGATTTTGGCTTCGCGCAGGAATTTAGCTGACTCTTCCGGCGGAGTCGGGTTGATGTAGAAACCCGTGCCCCATTCAAAACCCGCGACCCGGGTCAGTTTCGGGATAATCTCGATATGCCAGTGGTAGTGATTGCTGGCATCGTGGTGGTTGACCGAAGCGGTATGCAGGACAAAATTGAACGGCGGCGTATCGAGAATCCGGTTTAATCTTTTCAATGTCTCCGAAAGGATGAGGGCCAGTCCTTCAATCATCTCCTTGGTGTTATCCTGGTAGTCGTGAGCATGGCGCTTGGGGAGAATCCAGGTTTCAAAAGGAAAGCGCGGAGCGTAGGGGCAGATGGCGATAAACTCATGATTTTCACTGACCAGGCGTATGCCTTGATTGATCTCCTGCTGGATAATATCACAGAAGGCACAGCGCTCTTTGTAGTCGTAATATTTTTTGGCGCCGTCGATCTCCTCTCTAACCCTTTTGGGGACAATCGGCAGGGCAATAATCTGTGAGTGGGAGTGTTCCACCGTGGCGCCTGCGGCCAGGCCATGATTCTTGAAAACCATGATGTAACGGAATCTTTTATCCCGGGAGAGATCGCGGATACGGTCCCGGAAGGCCCATAAAACATCTTCGACCGCATCGATCGGCAGGGTCGCCAGAGTGGCCTGGTGATCCGGGTTTTCAATCACCACTTCATGGGCGCCGATACCGTTCATCATATCGTAAACTCCATCTCCCTGGCGGATAAGATCGCCTTCGATGTGCAGGGCGGGGAATTTGTTCGGGACTACCCTCAGGCGCCAGTTGGAGTCGTTGCTCTTGCTGCCGGGCTGGCGATAGGCGAGAATCTCAGGTGGTACCACATCCTCGTTGCCGGCGCAGAATGGGCAGAAGCCGCTCTTTTTTTCCTGTTTTAAGCTGCTGAATTCAGAAGGTCTTTTGCCGCGCTCCTGAGAGATTATGACCCAGCGGTCAATGATCGGATCTTTGCGTAATTCAGACATTGCAGGTGTCCTTTTCGTCTAGTTGGTGGTTTTTGTAGAGTTTCAAATGAGGTCTCAAAGTTTGAAAAATATTGCTTAAGGCCGCCGCAAATCACTGCTGTCTGCCGGCCCGGGCCGCAGCTTCGACCTTAGCGGCGGTAAAATTTTTGAGCCGTACTGACTATTATAACCTTTATCAGATTTTCGTCAACCGGATTGTCTTGCAGGTTGTTTTATGTGCCTGTGAAACTGCATGATTTCGTGAAAGTGAGCCGCTTACCGGCCGGAGCCGGTTTAGTTTAATGGTGGAGTTGGTATTTTTTTACGGCCCGGTTATGTTCGGCGTAGGTTTTGGAAAACTGGTGGGAGCCGTTGTTGCGGGAGACGAAAAAGAGATAGTCGCTGGCGGCCGGATTCAGGGCGGCCCGGATCGCCTCACCGCCGGGGCTGCAGATGGGGCCGGGCGGCAGGCCTTTATAGCGGTAGGTGTTGTAGGGGGAGCTGTCTTTGAGGTCGCGGCGCCTGAGGTTGCCGTCGAATTTTTCGCCGAGACCGTAGATCGTGGTCGGGTCGCTGGCCAGCCGCATTCTGCGCCGCAGCCGGTTGTGAAAGACTGCGGCGATCAGCGGCATCTCCTCAAGGTTGCCGGCCTCCTTCTGGATAATCGAAGCCAGGGTTAATATCTGCTGCCGGTTGAGTGAGCCGGGCGGGCTTTCGGCCTTTATTTTATCAAATTCCCGTTTTCCGGTGGCGAGCATCTGTTCTACGAGTTCCCGGCAGGAGGTCTGGAAATTGTAATAGTAGGTGCTGGGGAAGAGATAGCCTTCCAGACCGCTTGCCGGCAACTGCCATTTTTTGCACCAGTCAGGGTTGCCGGTTAACTTTTGCAGTTCATCAGCCCGGCAGAGATTATGAGTTTTAAGCCGGTTCTCTATCTGTTTCAGGGTAAAACCTTCGGGGAAACTTATTTTATGTTGAATGCTGATACCCTGTTGCAGGGTGGCGATAATATCCAGAGGGGTGGCGGCGGCCGTGATTTCGTATTCGCCGGCTTTGAGCGTATCCGTACTTTGCAGCAGACGGTTGAGCAGGGTGAAACGAACCTTCGAGCTGATCAACTCATGTTCCGCCAGGAGATGGGTGATTTTCTTAAACGAACTGCCCGGCATTATGCGGATAACCGTGGCCGGATGATGATTGCCGCGGTGGGCGAACCAGGCGATATCCAGACCCGTCAGGGTTATCATGCTGATACACATCGTCAGCAGAAAGAGCAGAATCGGTTTGCTATGTTTCATGATGATTAATCCAGTTTACGGGTGGACTTCAGCTTTTCCGGCGGCGGCTGATCAATCCCTGCAAGTCCTGAAGCTCGGGATTCTTCATGATTTTGGCACAGATAAAATATGTACTTAGCGCTGCGGCTATTTTCAGCACCAGACGCACTCCTTCGTGCAGGTGCGAGTTGTACACGGAGGCTGTCAGCGGGATCTGATTTAAGGCCAGTAAAACCGCGGTCATGACAGCGGTCGCCAGAATGGTCTGACTGAAAGCCCGGTAGAGGCCGATTATTCTGACCGTATCGCCTAAGCGGCGCTTTAAGAGGAATAACAGTAGAAGACAGTTAACCGCGCTGGCGATGGCGGTGGCCAGAGCCAGACCCAGATGCTGAAAATAGTGCATCAGGGTAAAGGCACTGACCAGATTGATCAGCAGCGTAATTGCCCCGACTTTGACCGGGGTTTTGGTGTCCTGCAGGGAGTAGAAGGCGGGGACGATAACCCGCAGCCCGGCATAGGCCCAGAGCCCGGTAGCGTAGGCGATAATTGTCTGGGCCACCATTACCGTCGAATGAGAACCGAAATGGCCTCGTTCAAAGAGCAAAAAGACAATCGGTTTGCTTAACAGGATCAAACCGGCCATGGCCGGCAGGGTAATGAAAATCAACAGGCGCAGAGCCAGGGAGAAGGTGTCGGAAAAATCGTGCCACTCATTCTTGGCCGCGGCCCGGCTGAGAGCGGGCAGGGTGGCGGTGCCGATAGCGACGGCAAAGATCCCTAAGGGAAACTGGATCAGGCGGTCGGCGAAATAGAGATAGGAGATGCTGCCGTCAGCCAGATAGGAGGCCAGCAGCGTGTTGCAGAAGATGGTGATCTGGGTGATCGCCAGGCCGAGCAGAGACGGCCCCATGAGAACGATTACCCGCTTGATCGCCGGATGTCGGAAGTTAAACCGCAGCCGCCAGGGGAAACCGTGTCTTTTTAAGACCGGGAACTGCAGCAGCAGCTGCGCCACTCCTCCGCCGAGGACGCCGATCGCCAGAGCCAGAGCGGCATTATCTAAAAACGGGGTTAAGCCCAGAGCCGCGGCTATCATGCAGAGATTGAGCAGAACCGGGGCCAGGGCCGGGGTCAGAAAATGTCCGTCGGCATTAAGGATGCCCATGGCCAGAGCCACCAGGCTGATGAGCAGGATGTAGGGAAACATGATGCGGTTGAGAAAAACCGCAAGTTCATACTTTTCCGGGGTCGCACTGAAACCGGGGGCGATAGCCGATATGATAAGCGGAGAGAAGATTATGCCGCAGATCGTAACTATGGTTAGACAGATCGCGGTTAGAGTCATGGCGGACTGGGCGATCTCTTTGGCTTCGGTTCGTTTGTTCGCGGCCAGGTAGCCGGAAAAAACCGGAATAAAGGCGGCGGTCAGAGAGCCTTCACCGAAAAGTCGGCGCAGGAGATTGGGAATACGGAAAGCGACAAAAAAAGCGTCGGCGTAGATTGAGGTTCCCAGGTAGTTGGCGGTAACCATATCCCGGACGAACCCCAGAATCCGGCTTAAAAGGGTGGCGGAGCCGATAATGCCGGCGTTTTTGACCAGGCTGCGGTTACGGTTTCTGGGTGAAGTTCGGGTCATTTTTTTCCGGGAAGCGGCCGCGAGAGAGTCATTATTGCTCAATTTAATATCTGTGAAAAGATAGTGTGTTGTTTTCGGTCTGCAGGTTACAGGTACAGGTATTTTTTAGCCGTCCGGGGGACGGACTGTGCGTAATTCGACTCAGAATATAGCATGATTCAGATGATTTGAACAAGGTGATTAATTTTATTTCCATAAGCTCTGCAAGACAAATTGTTTGACACTTTTCCTGTGAACAGTTATATAGATTCAGATATATAGATATATTCAGCTGTTGATTCTCCGACGGTTTACTGTCTAGTGATAGTCGGGATTGTTGCTTTGTGATGAGTGGAGGTCACCCTTGGATAAAGATCAGGTTTGTCATCGGATAGCGGAAGTACTGAAAGTTCTTGGTCATCCAGTCCGTCTGCAGATTGTTCAGACTCTGCTGACGCAGGAGAGTTGTGTGAAGAACCTGTGGAGCTGTCTTGAACTTTCACAGGCGACGGTCTCTCAGCATCTTTCGGTTCTCAAGGGTAAAGGTATTGTTGATTCCGCTCGTGAAGGGGTAGCCATGCGTTACTGGGTTTGTGATGAAGTCAGTAAACTTCTCATCGGAACCCTGATGGAGCATTTCGGTATGGATTGCAGTGATGCCGCTGCCGAAGCCTGTCGCGGAGGTCGCTCTGATGCCGCTGTATGAATATGAGTGCCCCGACTGCGGGGCCCGGATCGAGGTTCTGCAGAAGCTGGGTGATGATGGCGAGTCGCTTAAATGTCAGCAGTGCGATAGGGTGGGCCTGCGGAAACTTATCTCCGGTTGTGTTGGTAAAGTAACAGACTCCTCATCTTCCTGCGGTGGCTTTCCGACCGGCAGCGGTTTTGCCTGAAACGCCTAAAACCGGGCAGTTGCCCTGTCGTATTACCCCTCTGATTTAATCCTGTCACTTTTTCTGACTTGACTCCTCCAGGTCGATAATCAATCTGCCGTCGACATAGTCGCGGGTTTTATACTCCATCAGACTCTCCATCTGTTTGATGGTTTCCGCCATTCTCAGGCACTGACCCCGGATGGTCTGGAAGCGTTTGTCGATCTCCGGCAGCTCTGCCAGCTCACGGTTGTGATTGAGCAGCTCGACAATGGCGATAATTGTCGTCATTGGTTGGCGTAGCTCATGAGCCACGGCCCCGGCGGTTTCAATCATCGCGGCTTTTTTCTCGGTCAAAATCAGTCGCTGATGGATCTTTTCTAATTCCCGGCTCTGTTCATCAACCAGTTTTTTCAGGCGGCTGGCTTCGGACATCTCCTGCTCTTGGTTATGGTCGGCTGAATTCATTTGAATTATTGTACGATAATAGGGTAATGTAAGTTATCTGAAAAAATCGTCTCTGTCCGCTGAAAAACTATCTCTCTATTTTATAACAACTTAATAGCTTACAGAGAAAATGGCAAGGGTTAGTTGCCGACTGCAGATGGTGCGTAAAAATATCCCGGAGGGGTGGTCAAATAAAATGGTTCAAGATGAATCCCTGGAAGCTGAGTTAAGCTCTGAGGTTATTTTTTCCGGTTCCGAACGTTGTCGTCTGGATCGTTTTCTGGCCGCCCGGCAGCCGGATCTCTCCCGCAGCCGCCTGCAGAGCCTGGTCAAGAGCGGGGCCGTGCAGGTTAACGGCGGCCCGGCCAAGATCTCCTATATGCTGAAAAGCGGGGATCGGGTTACTTTGAAGATTCCGCCGCCGGTGGCGCTTGAATTGCAGGCTCAGGATCTGCCGCTCAATATCATTTACGAGGATGAGCATCTGGTGGTGGTTGATAAGGCGGCCGGGATGGTTGTTCATCCGGCCGCCGGCAATCCGGACGGTACTCTGGTTAACGCCCTGCTCCATCACTGCGGCGATCTGGCCGGAATCGGCGGGGTGCTGCGGCCCGGCATCGTCCATCGTCTGGATCAGCATACCTCCGGCCTGCTGGTGGTGGCCAAGGACGATGTCAGCCATCAGGGACTGGCCCGGCAATTTAAGGAGCACTCGCTTAAACGGGAATATCGGGCCCTGGTTTACGGCCGGCTGCTGCCGCCGGCAGGATGCTTTGAGTCACTGATCGGCCGTCATCCCCAGAACCGGAAAAAGATGGCTTCGGTGACGAAAGGGGGAAAAGCGGCGCGGACCAATTATCAGGTTTTACGTTTCTATCCCGCCGGTGGCTGCTCCCTGGTTTCCCTGCGGCTTGAAACCGGCCGTACCCATCAGATCCGGGTGCACTTGAGTGAAGCCGGTTATCCTCTTATCGGGGATCAGGTTTATGGGAAAAAAGGGGCCAGACGGAGTGCCGGCCTCAGCGGCGGCGGTGATTTTATCCTCCGTTTTCCGCGTCAGGCCCTGCATGCCGGGATTCTCGGATTTAAGCATCCGGTAAGTGGTAGATGGTATGAATTTGCAAGCCCCCTGCCGGAAGATATGGCCGCTCTACTGGATAATCTGAGAAGACGGGAAGATTCGTCTTGAAACAAGAGTTAAAATATCCTTTCAGCCTTGACAATCAATCCCGGCCTGCCTACCTTAGGGTTGCCGCGCCGCCGGCTCTGGTTGCCGGTTTTACGCTGCGTCCGGGCGGGGTCAGCCGCGGGCCGTTTGCAACGGCCAATATGGGCTATGGCGTCGGTGATGATGAGCGGGCAGTGACTGAAAACCGTTTGCGTCTGCTTCAGGGTGTGGGCGGCGGTCGCTTTTCAGCACTGCTGACCTGTCGTCAGGTACACGGAAATTGTTGCCATGTGGTGGGCCGGCGGGATATTGATGATCCCGGAGCGACAGCTTTGCTTGAAGCCGACGCCCTGTTGACGGCGGAACCCGGAGTTCTGCTCGGTATTTTGACGGCCGACTGTCTGCCGCTGATAATGGTTGATAAAAAAGCGCGGGCTCTGGCGGTGATTCACGCCGGATGGCGGGGGCTGGAGCAAGGCGTGGCGGCTGCGGCTCTGACTGAAATGAAACGCTCCTTTGCGTCTCCGGTCGAAGATATTCTGGTTTATGCCGGCCCGGCAATCGGCGGCTGCTGTTTTGCGGTCGGTGCCGAGGTGATTGAACGTTTTCAAAAACTGCCTGAGTTAAAAGGGGTTGCCGGCTGGTACTGTAAAGACGATTCAGGTTTCCGGCTTGATCTTCCGGCCGTTCAGAAATATCAGTTGCAGGCCGCGGGTCTTGATCTGGAAAATTTTTTCGCGGTTGATATCTGTACCTACTGTCATGATTTCTGCTTCTCCTATCGCCGCGATCATGCTATAACCGGCCGCCAGCTGGCCTTTGCCGGTCTGACCGCCTAAACTAATCTATAAAGTGTGGGAAATAAACTATGTTTGTTGTCAGTAACCTGATAATTTCAGTAGCTAAAATTGCTGATGTTTTGTTGAGCCTTTATCTCTGGATCGTGATTATTCGGGCACTTTTATCCTGGGTCAATCCCGATCCCTACAATCCGATCGTCCGCTTTCTCTACCAGGTAACCGAGCCGGTTTTTGCTCTGGTAAGGCGCTGGTTCCCGTGGACGGCTATGGGCGGGATCGATTTTGCCCCGATGATAATCATGCTCGGCATTTTCTTTATCCAGTCCTTTGTGGTGCAGACGCTGATTCAATTCGCCTATAACCTGGCGCGTTAGCCGGCGATGTCCGGTTTATGGTTTCAGGAGCGGGCGGATGGAGTTAACTTCAAGGTTTTTGTCCAGCCCCGGGCGGCCCGCAACCGGATTGTCGGTTTGCATGACGAGGCCCTCAAGATATCCCTGACGGCACCGCCGGTTGAAGGGGCCGCTAATCGTCTCTGCCGGGATTTTCTGGCCAAGTCGCTGAAACTCCCCCGGGGCCGGGTGGCGGTTGTCGGCGGGCTTAAATCGCGGCACAAGACGGTTCATATAGAGGGGTTGAAAGGAGCCGAGCTTCAGACTCGGCTGCAGGAACTTATCGATAAATAATATAAGTTGCTTCTTATTGAAGCTTTAATTGAAAATCTCAGGACGAAAAATTTTCAGGATTGAACGTTATGCCGATTTATGAGTATAAGTGTGAAAAGTGTGAGAATCAGTTTGAGATGCTGCAGAAAATAACCGCGGAGCCTCTTAAGGAGTGTCCCGAGTGTGGCGGCCCGGTGCATAAACTGGTTTCGTCGACCTCCTTTATCTTGAAAGGCGGCGGCTGGTATGCCACCGATTACGGTAAAAACCGTAAACCGTCTCAGGAAAAAGGTGCTGCGGCGAAAAAATCCGTTTCTAAGCCGAAGACGAAGAGCACGGCTGCAAGTGACAAGAAAGCAGTTGCCGCTTAGTTGCTACGGCTTAATGGACGGAACGGTAGCTTAACAGATATTCGAAGGTCGCGGTAACCACCAGGCGTTCGCTGTTCATGCGTTCCGGCAGCGGGGGGAAGGGTGAAGCGTTATGGATTGCCCGGATGGCCTCGTTGTCAAGCAGGGCGCTGCCGGATGACCGCAGGACTTTGGCCTCCGCCAGTGAGCCGTCTCTATTGATGACGAAACGGAGCAGCAGCCGGCCCTGAACTCCGGTTCGGCGCGCCTGGTAGGGGTACTCCCAGACCAGTTCGATCTTTCTTTTCAGTGCCATGTAGTAGGAGTGGAACTTGTAACCAAGGGTATTGAGAGATATCTCCGTACTCCTTTTCAATTTATCCGGCAGATGCGGACTCCGGCGGCCGGAGGGCGCCGGCCGCTGTCGCT
Organism: Thermodesulfobacteriota bacterium; assembly: GCA_024763535.1. Lineage (GTDB taxonomy): Bacteria > Desulfobacterota > Anaeroferrophillalia > Anaeroferrophillales > Tharpellaceae > Tharpella. The sequence continues at coordinate 1,146 of JANTFH010000044.1, read as the reverse complement.
GCTGTTCTTTCGTGATTTTCGTAAGCTCGTCGAATGAGGGAAAGAGTTTTTTTATGTCTGGTTGGGCCTTTTTCTCCGCCTCTTTTTCGATCTTTCCCTTTTCCGCTGCCAATATCTTATCCGGGGACTTTATCTGAGGCCTGGGTCTGACCGTTTTCGCAGGTTCGGAGCGGGGTTTGCTCTTGGGTTTGGGCTTTGGAGCCGGTTTTGCCTGAGGCCGGGGTTTCGGAGCCGGCTTCGGCAGGTTGGCTCTTTTCGGCACCGGCTTCATCTGAACGGCCTTGGGCTCTTTCTCGATGGTTCTGGTTTCGGTCTTGGTCTGCTGGTTGCGATCGGCCAGGAAATGCGGTTTTTTTGGGGGCGGTTTCGGTTTTGCCTTGCTCTTTTTTTTCGGCGGCAGGTCGATTATCTGTACCGGAATATTGTTCTTCTCTTTTTTGCGTAACTCGGCAATAGCTTTGGCCGCGGGTTCCCAGGCCCGGTAATAGTAAGCCAGGCCCAGATGCAGGAGCAGCGAAAGCAATATGAAGATGAGAAGAAGGGGAAACTCTTTTTTTTCCTGCAACTTGGTGGTTCCCGTAATCTGGAGATTAGTTAGGGCTTAAGGATTTTTTTGTAATGATAAGGCGCGTTTACTAACCTATCAGCTCAGGGAAAGTCAAGTCGGGGTTGATTATTTTTGTCTAATTCACTCGCTTCGGGGTACCCTTTAAGGGTTGGTTGTGGCAGATAATATAGCATCATTCATTCGCTATCTTGAGGTGGAGCGCCAGCTGTCACCGAATACGGTCAGAGCCTACAACTCCGATTTGCGGCAGCTGCGGCTTTTTCTGGATGAAGAGTGTGGCCTGAAAGCTGAGGCCGGCAGTGTCGATATCTGGCCGCGGGTAAAAGAGTCTCATCTGCAACGTTTTATGCGGGCCCGGATGGCTATTGACGGCGCCGCCTCCGTAGGGCGTAAGGTCGCGGCCATAAAGACCCTGTTCAGCTATCTTTGTAAACGCTGCGGTTTAAGCCGGAATCCGGCGGCCCTGCTGCGGCCGCCGCAGAGTCGGCGGCATCTGCCGGTCTATCTCGAAGAGGAGGATGCCGACCGTCTGCTCAATATCGATTACAGCGGCGACGAATTAAAACTCAGGGACCGCG
>JANTFH010000043.1 GCA_024763535.1 Thermodesulfobacteriota bacterium | reverse complement strand
TCAGCCGGTAATTTTTCAACGGCCCGGGCGCTATGGAAAGGAGCTATGCGCTTAAGCCCTGATAATATCAGACTCCAGAAGTACCTGGCTGAAGTTGAAGAGAGACTTGATAACTTAAAGAAAATTCAGCCTGCCTCACCTGCACTTAAATAATATCCTGGATGAAAACCGGAAGCTCGTGGATATCCCCCGATAAAGACTCTTAAAACTATAAAAACCGTCTGTAAGCCTCTTCACGCCGACCACAAGAGACCCGACTGTAAAGTATTATGGAACTGTTACGCAGCAAAAATATCTGCAAACATTTTGGCCTGTATCAGGTCTTGTCGGATATAAGTTTTTCCGTTTATTCAGGTGAAATTCTGGGGATAATCGGCCCTAACGGGGCCGGTAAAACAACCTTGATGGAGTGCCTGGCGGGATTATCAACCTTCGATAAGGGGACAATTTACTGGGAAAATCAAGAGATTTCACCACCGCAGGCAAAGGAGTTCATCTTCTATCTTCCGGACGGCATTTCACCCTACGCGGAGCAGCGGGTCAATATTGTACTTAAATTTTTTCAGCGCCTCTATGGTGCGGAACCGACTCAGCTTAAATTCCTCATCAAACGGCTTGCGCTCTCATCCGTGCTGAATAAACAGGTTCGTTCATTATCTAAAGGTTTTCAACGGAGACTGCTGCTGGCCATCGGCCTGCTCTCCCCGCAGCCTCTTTTGATGCTGGACGAACCTTTTGACGGCTTTGACCTCAAACAGACCCTTGGGGTGATGGAATTATTACGTGAAACCCTGACCGGCCGGACACTCCTGCTCTCGATTCACCAGTTAAGCGAAGCCGAAAAGATCTGCGACCGCTTCCTCTTACTAAACCGGGGCAAGGTAGCAACCATCGGTTCACTTTCTCAGCTGCGGCAGCTGACGGGCATTGACAAAGGCGGTCTGGAAGAGGTGTTTCTTGCGATCGTCTAAACCGCAACTTAAGCGACTGCTGCTGACCCAGGAGATTCGCACTCTGCTGCTATCACCCGCCTTATGGGTCATGCTGATTATCCTCTCGCCGCTGGTCGGCTACAGCTTCATTCGGGCCGTGGATCTGTTCAGTCAGGCCAGCCGGACGGCTTTAACCTATCCGGAACTTGCCGGCGGCATGAATCCGCTGCAAGGAATTTTTGTCCCGACTTTCGGAGCCTACTATCTGGTGGAAACCCTGCTGCTGCCCTTTGTCGTCATCCGCCTGCTCGGACAGGACAAACAGAATGGAACTTTAAAACTGCTGCTGCAGCTGCCGCTGTCACCCTTTTCTCTGAACGCGGTAAAACTTACGGCAATGGGAGTCGTGTGGCTGCTTATCCTGCTGCCCGGGATTTCGATGTTGATTATCTGGAAGTTTCTGGGAGGAACACTCTATTTTCCGGAAATAAGTACCCTGCTGCTGGGGCATACACTCTACTCTTTAACGATTATCTGTATCGCCATGTTCGCCACAGCCATTTCCGAGAGTTTATCGACTGCGGCAATAATCTGTCTCAGCGCCACCCTGGGATCGTGGGTGCTGGATTTTGCCGCCGGCTACGGCGGCTGGCTGGAGACCTTAAGCCACTGGTCCCTGACGACCCTGCTGCGCCGGTTTGAGAGCGGCTTACTCTCAACTGACAGCATCATCGCCTTTCTGGCACTGGCCCTGTTTTTTTTCATTGCCGCCTCCCTACTGCTCCATCCGGGGCGAAAACTTGAACAGAAAATTAAGGCGTTATTGTGCACGGTTGCAGTCCTGCTGCTGGTGGTTTCGGCGCTTATGCAGGCACCGAAATTTGTCGATGTCAGCGAAAACCAGCGGCACTCCTTCAACCCGGCTGATGTCCGCGCTCTGCGACAGATGAAAAAGCCCTTAAAGATAACAATCCATCTGGCCCGGGAAGACGGCCGTTATTATGATCTGGAACATGAATTTCTGGTGAAACTGCGCCGCATCGTACCCCATCTACGAATAGTCCTGGCTCAAACCAAAACCGCCGGCCGCTTTGGTGCGGCTGAGGGTGATAACTATGGCTTGATTGAGTATGAATATGCCGGTAAGTATGATAAGAGCTATTCCAACAGTACCCAGGAGATATTACCCCTGCTGCATGCTCTGGCGGGGCAAAAGGTCACACCGGAAGTGATGCCCGGCTACAGCGGGCATCCACTGGTTGCCGATGCCTCCCGCAGCGGATGGTGGTTTTATCTGCTGCTGCCGCTGCTGTTTTTACTCAGCGCCTGTCGCTTTCGTCAATCACGATTCAAGGAGATAATTGCATGAAAAGTAAAACGATCAAAATTACACTTATGGCTGTTGCCATCGTAGCCTCCGCAACTGCTGGGTTTATGCTCTATCAAAAACATTTCAACTGGTCGCAGCCACCCTCACAAGCGGAATATCTGCCGGCCGAAACGAGAAAATCGGGCCTGGATATGATCTCTAAGGCCAACGCCGCAACCACGGCCCCGGCAGCGCAACCAACCCCGAAAACAGATAACGGCAAATCTACTCTGGATGATTTCTCCACGGAAACGGTCGGCGCCATGCCCGTCTCCTTTGCCGCCGCCGTCGGCAACTGGATTATCGGCGTCGATAACGGCAACCAGGTTCTCGTAGTCGACGGCCGCAAATGGAGTCAGGGCCAGGCCTCAGCCGGCCTCGCGGATAAGGCCCGCGCCCTTTATGGTGAACGCTATGCTGAATTTCTCGACAACGTCAAGGCTTATGCCTACTACCCGTTTGCCGTCTGCCGGCAGGTGGATAATTTCAGCAACGGCGAAATCAGCGTACGCTTCAAGGCGATCGCCGGGAGAATCGATCAGGGAGCCGGAATTTTATTCGATCTCAAAACCAATGGCGACTACTACGCTATTCGGGCCAATCCGCTGGAAAACAATCTGGTTCTATGGCGTTTTAAACACGGGCGCCGCAGTTCCGTCAGCTGGGTTCGTAACGTCAATACACCCTCCAGGAAATGGCACGACTTAAAACTTAAAGTAGCCGGCAGGGTTATCACCGGATATGTAAACAACCACCAGTTCCTGCAATATAAACTGCCCGCACCGGTCTCGGGAAAAGTCGGGCTCTGGACTAAAGCGGACAGCGTCGTTTACTTTGACGATTACCGGGTACGAAAAGATTAAACCGGCCCGAACGCCGCAATTTATAAGGAGTAACGCAATGAAATATATAATCTCTCTCTTTTTAACGGCAGCTCTGTTTCTACTCCCGGCAGCGGCCGCCGCCCATACCATGGTTCTGATTCCCCGGGTAGATCAAAACGGTCGGAAAACGGTCAAGGCGGTATTTTTTCATCCGGCCATCGGCGACAATATTATGGGAATACGCCTGGGGGTTGATGATTCCAGCAAACTCAAAGGGCTGGATGAAATTTACATGATCCATGAAAAACAGAAAAAAACCCTCAACCATACGGCTGTCCCCGACTACTACACAGTGCGCGACGAAAAAAGAGAAAGCTATACAATCCGACTGAATAAAGAGAGTGGGTTTTTCAAACCGGGAGACTACATCATTGTCGTAAAACACAAACCGCATTGGAAAAAACATGAGGGTCTCTATCGCGAGAAGGTCGCAAAATTGTGCCTTAACTATTTCGGGGTTACCAGTGACTGGCCGGATCGGGTACTCAAAAATATGCCGGAAATAATTCCCCTGGTCCAGCCGTACAGTGTCCAGGCCGGAACCATCTTCCGGGCCGAAGCCGTCAATGAAAAGGGGCGCCGCATCCCTCATGCGGAGATAAATATCGAATATCTGAACTACCCGGCCGCTGAAACCGAGTTGGAGACATCGAAAGAGGGTTTTCTCGAAGAAGAGCTGGCGGATACTACCGTTTTCACCGACGGCAGCGGAAGTTTTTCCTTTATCCCTCCGAGAAAAGGTCTCTGGACATTCACTCTGGTAAACGGTGACAGCGGCAAACTCATTCAGGGAAAGGAAGTCGAGTACGACTCCTCACTCTCAGTTCTGGTGAAATAATGAAAATTAAATCCACGAGAAAAACCATCATGATGACGATATCAATATTATTGTTTGGATTAAGCATCGCCACAAATTCTTTTGCCGGACAAAATTCTGCCAAAGCGATTTTTGCCGGTGGCTGCTTCTGGTGCATGGAAGCCGATTTCCAGAAAACCCCGGGCGTAATAGAGGTTGTCTCCGGATATACCGGAGGAACAGGTGAAAATCCTATTTATGAAGACTATGGGGCAAAAGGACATATAGAGGCGGTTCAGATTACTTATGATCCGACAGTGATAACCTATGAAAAACTTCTGCACCTTTTCTGGAGGCATATTGACCCAACCGATGCCGGTGGCCAATTTTGCGACCGCGGCCATGAATATTCAAGTGCTATTTTTTATACTACTGAAGAGCAGAAGCTTCTAGCGGAACAGGCAAAAGCCGAACTTGAAAAATCAGGTTTGTTCAAAAACCGGATCGCGACCAGGATTCTTAAGAGCGGTAAATTTTATCAGGCTGAAGATTATCACCAGGATTACTCCAGCAAGAACCCGTTACGATATAAATTCTACCGCTTAAATTGCGGCCGTGACCGCCGCCTGAAAGAGCTCTGGGAAAATGAGAATGAGATGAAAACTGAAGTAAAAAAAGAGAAGCGATCAGAATATAAAAAACCCGACCGGGAAGAACTTAAAAAGAGGTTAAGCGCGCGGCAATACAGCGTCACTCAAAACAATGATACCGAGCCCCCGTTTAAGAATGAATACTGGGACAATAAGCGGGAGGGAATTTATGTTGATATCGTCTCAGGAGAGCCCCTGTTCAGTTCGCTGGATAAATTTAAGTCAGGCACCGGCTGGCCGAGTTTCACAAGACCGCTTGAGATAGAAAATATTACCGAAAACGAAGACCGCAGCCTTTTTACCACTAGAACCGAGGTCAGAAGCAGGGCCGCGGATTCCCATCTCGGCCACCTGTTTGCCGACGGCCCGGCACCGACGGGTATGCGGTACTGCATAAACTCGGCGGCGCTGCGCTTTATCCCTAAAGAAGATCTGGAGAAAGAGGGTTACGGCGAATATAAAAAACTTTTTCAGAAATAAAATTGACCGTAAGGAAATACCGGATTCAAGCAACACAAGATTGTAAACAAGACTCAAGAGGGTGTCTTGAAAAAAAATTCTAATTTTTCAAGGTACCCTTAAAACACATCTGCCGAAAAGATGAAAAGGCGGCAGCCGGAACGACGCCAGCAATCGGAAACCAGACCCGCCTTCATACAGGTATGGGCCAGAAATTCCTCCCGACTCCAGCCGTATTCCACCGGCACCTGGGGCAGCAGCAAACCGGATGAGCTGCCGTGGCGAATCAGCAATCCGTGCCGGCCGACTTCGATGATTTCCGGGTCATCAATCTCCCGCAACGGGGTTAAAACCGATATTTCAATCTCAATCTCAGGCCACTCTTTAATATCCAGCGGTGGAAACCTGGGATCATCAAAAGCCGCCGCTGCGGCCATCTCCCGCACCGTCTGATAGAGCGGTTTCCAGGCCTCGATATAGCCGATGCACCCACGCAGTTCACCGCTTTTTTTCAAGGTCACAAAACCACCGCGTTTCTCCCTTAAAACCTCACTTTCCGGTACATCATCAGGCGGATCATCACCGTTCAGCCGGGCTTTAATCGTCTCTTCAACCTGTTTCAGCAGATACTCTTTGTCGGCCGCAGTCAGGCTTAAATCAAGCTCTTTTTGACTCATAATTTTACCTCCTGATCAATAGAGGGCCGCGGCCAGATAGCCGACCACCCGGTTATGATCTCCGCTGACCATACCGGAATGCCGATAGGTCAGAATCTTAGCCTGCCGGGCCCCGAGCTGCAATGCGGCCTGCATTACACACAAAAGCGGCCCGGCCCCGCAGGCCTCAGCCTGACGATTTTCGATAAGCGACCAGAAAGCCGCCGGGTCAAAAGCGGCCACCGCCTCGACTATCCGCCGGTCCAGAGATTCGGCGGTTAAGGCATCATGAAAATGGGAAAGATCACTGCTGGCAATCAGCAGCAGACGCCGGTTTTCAGCCAGACCCGCGATAATCTCCGCCAACTCTGCGACCTGTTCCCAGTCCTGAGAGCCCAAAACCATCGGCAGCAGCGTAAAATCACCAAGCACTACCTGCAGAAACGGCAGCTGCACCTCTAAAGAGTGTTCCAGACGGTGGGCTTCGGCCACAAAATTGATCCCCGGATAGCGCTTTATCAGGCTTTCAGCCAGCTCACAGTCAACCTTGACCTCACCTAAAGGGGTCTCATAGTTGCCGATGCTGTAGATTGAAGTTCCGGTAAAATAGTGGTGATGTGAAGGGGCCAGGACAACCACCAGATCAAACTCAAAGCCCGTCAGCAGCCGATAGGCATCGGCGGCTACTGCCCCGGAAAAGTAGTAGCCGGCATGGGGTACGATCAGAGCCTGAGGATTGATTTCAGGCCCGGACGAGACCGGCTGTGAATGCAGGTAATCTTCAATTTCCCGCCGGAGCTTAACCGCGGATCCGGGATAAAAACTACCGGCAACTGCCGGTGCACGCGTAACCATAAGACCCTCCCACAGCTGAGATAAAAAGGATGTTTTTAAAAATTACACGGGATTTATAAAGCAACAATTAGAATCTAAGCCTAGAAACGCTCTATCAGTTTGCTGATCATATAGCCGCTCTCGCGGATTGCCTGATCGCCGAAGGGGCCGAACCAGGCGGCAATTTGCTTGAATTCCCGGATAAACTTCTCCCGGCCGGAGCTATCTTCCGTATCGCCGCCACTGACAATATCGAGATTGTCCCTGAAGCTTTCGAGATACTCCTTGAGCAGTTGCAGGCGTTCCGGGGTCGCGAAGATAATCTCGCTGTAGAGCTCCGGATCCTGAGCGAAGAGACGGCCGACCATATCAAGTTCAAGCCGATAGATAGGACTGGAAAATTCGAGTGTACGCTGCAGATCAATCCGGTGCTGGTAGAGAAAACGACCGAATGTAAACGTGGCAAAATGGCGTAAGGCCTGAACTACTGCCATAATCTCATCGTGCTCGTCGACCCCGGAGCGAACGATAACCGCGCCCCAGACGGCAAACTGCTCAGCCACCCAGCGGTCTTCAACCCGCTCGCGGCCCGGGGTCACCACCACAATCTGGCGCTCCATACTCCGCGTGTCCGGCCCGAACATCGGATGCAGGCCTAAAACCGGGCCGGCGAAATTATCACACATCGCCTTAACACTTAAGCCTTTGACGCTGGTCAGATCCGCCAGGATACATTCCGCCGGCAGATGAGGCGAAATTCTTTCAATGGCGGCCACGGTTTTGTCAATCGGCACACTGATCAGAGCCAGATCGATATTCTCACAGAGTTCCGCCACCTGCTCCCAGTCATCAATCTCAAGCACCCCGACCCGGTAGCCGGAGGCCGTAAACCAGCGCTTAAAGAGCCGACCCATCTCCCCGGCACCGCCGACGATCAGAATACGGGCTCCGGGACGTACACCGACGCGCGAGATCTCAGCCGTCTGAACCGAGCGCGAGTAGCGCATGATATTGCGGAAAATCTCCTCCAGATAATCAGCATCGAGACCGACCTTGCGGCCGTGTTCGCGCCGGGCATCGATCATATCCGCCTCCCGGGCGGGATGGTAGACCGAAAGTTGATGCTCTTTCTTAAAAGCCACAACCTCTTCCACCACCTCCTGGCGCCGAGCCAGAAGATCGATCAGATGATGATCAAGATCATCAATCTTTTGGCGTAAGCGTTGCAGCTCTTCATTTTTCCCGGGTGCAGACATAAACCGAAAAACACCTTAATTCATGGTATCATAGCGTGATGATTTCATCGCGAAACTGCCCCGTCCCTTGGTCGCGGAACGCAGGGCGGTGGTGTAGCCGAAAAGCCGCTGCAGGGGAACATCCGCGGTTACCCGGCTGAGTATCTCCTGACTGTCGATCTCGATTATCTTGCCGCCGCGGCTGTTAAGTTCACCGATAACATCACCTAAGTTCTCTTCGGGTACGGTGATCTCCGTCTCCATAATCGGCTCAAGCAGAGCCGGAGAAGCCGCCTCCAGCGCCTGACGGGCGGCATTGGCCCCGGCAACCTTGAGGGCCACCTTGGTAAAATCGCCGGGTTCGCCCTCAACCTTGACAATCTTCAATTCCACATCGATCAGGGGATAACCCTGGAGCGGGCCTGAGCTTAAAACCTCATAGAGACCTTCAACAACGGTCTCCCGTAAACCTTCGGAAAGAATCTCACCGGCCCCGTCAGCCCAGTTCACCCGGTTGCCGGAACCCCGCTCTAGTGGAGCTACGGCAATCGTCAGCCGCGCGAACTGACGCTCTTTCTCCTCTTCGTCGATGCGTTCGAATTCAGCCGTAACCTGAGCCTCTTTGGTCACGGTCTCCTGATAGAGAACCTGGGGTTTACCCAAATTGCTGTCGAGATTAAACTCCTGACGCAGACGTTCATGGATAATCTCCAGATGCAGCTCACCCATCCCCGAGATTACAACCTGGCCGGTATCTTCATCCATCTTCATGCGAAAGGTCGGGTCCTCATCCGCCAGTTTGGCCAGACTGTCCCAGAGTTTATCGAGATCACTGTTGCGGTGCGGTTCAATCGCGGCCGAAATCACCGGGGTCGTAAACTCCATCCCCGGCAGAATTATCTGATCCGAAGCCGGACAGAGGGTATCCCCGGTAGCCGAAAGCTTGAGTCCCATGGCAACCACGATATCCCCGGCCGAAGCTTTCTCGATGCGGTTTTTCTTGTGTGACTGCATCTGGAAAAGCCTGGCAATCTTCTCTTTTTTCTTAAGCCGCGGGTTGAATACCTCCTCGCCCGCACTCAAGGTGCCGGAGTAGATCCGCAAAAAGACCAGACGCCGCCCCTCCATCATCGCCACCTTGAAAAGCAGGGCCGTCAGAGGTTCATTGTTTTTGGCACTTCGTTCAAGCGGGGTATCAGTCTCCGGATGATGACCGACCACCGGCGGAACCTCGGCCGGAGAGGGCAGATAATCAACCACGGCCTCTAAAAGCGGCTGAATCCCCTTGTTTTTAAGACCGCTGCCGCAGAGCACCGGTACCAGCTGATTGGCGATGGTCATCCGCCGCAAAACCTCAGCCACACGTTCCCGGGGCAGGGCTTCACCATCTAAAAAGAGCTCTAGAAGTTCATCGTCACCGTCAGCCACGGCCTCCCAGAGCCGCTGTCGGGCCTCAACTGCCGCCGTACGCATGTTCTCGGGGATCTCCGCCTGACGAAAATCGAGTTCCTCTTCGTTATCCCAGTAGAGGGCTTTATCAGCAAGCAGATCAACCACTCCGACAAAGCTTGATTCACTGCCGATCGGCAGCTGAATCGGTATCGGCCGGGCCCCGAGTTTATTCTCAAGCTGTTCCACAACCTGATCGAAATTACTCCCCATACGATCCATCTTATTGATGAAAACCACCCGCGGCACCCGATAGCGATCCGCCTGATGCCAAACCGTTTCCGACTGTGGCTCTACCCCGCCGACGGCGCAGAAAACCGCCACCATGCCGTCCAGAACCCGGAGACTGCGTTCCACCTCAGCGGTAAAATCGACATGCCCCGGGGTATCGATAATGGTGATTGTGTGCTTATTCCAGTCACAGTTAGTCGCCGCCGAGGTAATCGTGATACCGCGATCCTGCTCCTGATCCATCCAGTCCATCACCGCGGTGCCGTCGTGAACTTCACCCAGTTTATGGGTTTTTCCGGTAACGAAAAGAATCCGCTCGGTAACCGTGGTCTTGCCCGCATCGATATGTGCGGCAATGCCGATATTTCTGATTTTATCTATCTTGGCCATATTCTAAATTTTCAATCCTCTGGTTGAATCCGTACAGACTCTGCAACATCAAAAACCGGTCACAGACAATAGTTGGAAGTTACGCTTTACTCTCCGGCTTCCTGAAAAAAAACATAAGGTTTAACAATTACACCGAGAAAAAGACCGCCGTCCCGTTCCCATTTTGCCACCTGATCCAGAGCCGGCTGCTGCAGATGACCGAGCTCCAGCCAGGTTTTAACCTGAGCCGTTTTATCTTCAGCCACGGCGATGGCGACCTCGACCAGATCGAGTTCGGCGGCCACCAGAAAAAGAGATTTGCGTTTTTCATGGGGCCGCAGCCAGGACCAGCTTACGGTACCGATCTCCTCCTTAAACTTATCCGCCAGCAGCAGGCGGTCTTCCGACAGACTAGTTTGCGACATTTTTACGCTCCACCAGCTCCCGGGCGTTACGCCGCATCTGCTGCCACTCCTGATCGCTAATCCCGGCTCCCAAGGCAACTCTTTCAGCCTGCGCCAGCGATACCAGATCGCCCGGGGCGTGGGCATCGTTATTGAGCAGCAGCCCGGCTCCGGCCGCTCTTGCCGTAACCGCAACGTGACCATTGGCCAGAGCGTGGCCGGGCCGGGTGGTGATCTCCAGAAAGACCCCTTTTCCCGCCGCCAGCAGAGCCTCTTCCCGCGTAATCAGGCCGGGATGAGCCAGGATATCGGCCCCGGCTTCAATCGCCGCCCGGTTGGTGCCGGCAGCTACCGGCTCCACCAGACTTTCGCCATGGACCACCACCAGAGCCGCTCCCAAGTCCCGGGCTTGGGCCACCCCGTCGGCAATCAGAGCCGGCGGCAGATGGGTCAGTTCAACCCCCGGCAGCAGAACCATCCCCATCTCATCCGCGATTTTCCGGCAGAGTGAAATCAGCCGGGGCAGAACAAAATCGAGATTGGAAAAATCGACATGATCGGTGAAAGCTAAAGCTTTGTATTGCAATGCCTGCGCCCGCCGGGCCAACTCCGCCGGCACCAGCACCCCGTCACTGAAAATTGTGTGTGTATGCAGATCAATCATAATTTTTTCTTTTCCATTAAAATCATCCAGATACGCGCTCCAAAATAGCCACCGGCCCCGTCGGCCAGCATATCCATCCAGGAAAATTCACGATTCGGCACATAAAGCTGATGAAATTCATCACTTAAACCATAAAGTAAAGCGATACTCAACACCCAGATCAGGTGTTTGACGAATTCGGCCTCGGGCTCCAGATAGCGCAACAGACGCATCAACAGAAAGCCGAAACCGGAATACTCGACAAGATGAGCAATCTTGTCAGGAATCGCCACCGGACTGACGCTGTCGAGATCACTCTGGCCCGAGAGAAAAAAAATCAATAGACAATAGAACAGGAGCGGTGCCAGATAGAACCAGACAAAACGCTTCTGTTTCATATTCTCAAGTACCGCCATTAAGCAAGCACCTCACCCTTCAATGAATGTTTCAAGGCGGCAACGATCCTGACCCGGCAGATCTCCCCAACTTTAATTGCGGCCGGAGCCGGGAAATTGACAATCCGATTCTCTCCGGTGCGGCCGCTAAATTCACCGGCCCCCCGTTTACTCGGCCCGGTAACCAGCACCTCACTGACGGCACCAACCTGAGCCTCAAGAATCTCCTGACTTATCTCATCCTGCCGCCCCTGACAGCGGGCCAGACGTTCGCGTTTTTCCTCATCCGACACCAGGTCTTCAAATTTTGCGGCCCGGGTTCCGGGACGGATTGAATATTTGAAGGAGTAGATCTGATCGTAGCGAACCCGCTCAAGCATCTCCAGAGTTTTTGCAAAATCGGCTTCCGTCTCACCCGGAAAACCGACAATAATATCCGTAGTCAGAGCTATCCCGGGTACGGCCCGGCGTAGTTTTTCAACTTTTTCAAGATAGGCCGCGGCCGTATATCCCCGGCCCATCCGGGAAAGCACATCATCACTTCCCGCCTGCAGCGGCAGGTGGAGATAGGGAGAGAGTTTCGGCAGTTCAGCAAAAGCCGCAATCAGCGTCTCCGACATATCTTTGGGATGCGAAGTCGTAAACCGAATCCGTTCAATCCCGGGAATTTCGTGTACTAGAGTCAAAAGTTCAACAAAGCTGATCTCATCTTTCTCCTGCAAACCGTAAGAGTTGACATTCTGGCCTAAAAACATCACCTCTTTAATCCCGGCCCGGGCCAATATCGTCACCTCTTCAATAATCGCCGCACTCGGCCGGCTGTACTCACGGCCCCGGACATAAGGAACTATACAGTAACTGCAGAAGTTATTACAACCCTGCATAATGGTCACCATCGCACTGATGGCACCCTGCGCCGGGGCGGCCATCACCTCAAGTCCGCCAGGAGACTCCTTGAATCCGGTCAGACTAACGGCCCGGCGCGAGATGCGCACCTTATCGACCAGCTCCGGTAAACGGTCAAGCTGGTGCGTGCCGAAAACGATATCGAGACCGGGACAGCGTTTGAGCAGCCGCTCACCCCACTGCTGGGCGACGCAGCCGCCGACCGCAATTACCAGTTCCGGACGCTGCCGTTTCAAAGGGATATAGCGACCCAGGGCGCTGAAAATCTTAAGCTCCGGCTTCTCCCGGACACTGCAGGTATTGATAACAATCAGATCGGCATCACGACTGACATCCGTCAGCTGATAACCCTGCCGGGCAAACAGATAGACGATCTTGCCCGAATCACTGACGTTCATCTGACAACCGTAGGTTTCGATAAATATCTTCAAATACTCCACTCCCACTGCTGTAGAGGCTCCAGAGCCTTGTAGTTGGTCAGATCCAGATGAATCGGCGTAATGGAGACAAAGCCGGCATGAACATCTGCAGCATCGGTACCGGCCAGATAGTCACCCGGCAGAACCTCGCCGCCGATCCAGTAGTAACGCCGGCCGCGGGGATCCCGATTTTCACAAACGACATCGGAATAAGATCTTTTTCCCTGCCGGGTAACACGAAAACCGGCTAACTCATCCCAGCTTAAATCGGGCACATTGACGTTGAGCAGGGTATCGGCCGGCATGCCCCGATCAAGCACCTTCACGGCCACTTCACGTACAACCCGGGCCGCGGTGGCAAAATGAAAATCACGTTTATACTCTAAAGAGACGGCTATCGCCGGAATGCCTAAAAGAGTCGCCTCGAAAGCCGCGGCCACGGTACCGGAATAGGTTATATCATCACCGAGATTACCGCCGCGGTTGATTCCGGAGATCACCAGATCCGGTTTCTCCTGCCGCAAAAGATGATTGACGCCTATAAAAACACAATCGGTCGGCGTCCCGTCCACCACATACCATCCCGCAGCTCTCTTGCTGATGCGCAGAGGACGCTGCAGGGTTAAGGAGTGACCGCTGGCACTCTGTTCCCGATCGGGAGCGACCACGGTCAAATCACCGAGGCCCTTAAGACCTTCAACCAGAGCTTTTATCCCCGGGGCATTGATACCGTCATCATTGGTAATCAGAATTTTTTTTGTCATAAGTTCCAATAGTTACGGCTGTATCGCACCTAGAAACGGCCAGCTTAAAATCAACACTGCCGAGGCAAAAAAACAACTCTCACCGGTCTCCTGCCGGAAAACTAAACGAATATCCGCTAAGCTCTCCAGAGAGCAAACCGGATAATAGTGTAATCATTTAATTTTTCAGCGTCAAGCAAAAGCGACAACTCTTTTTCCGCCGTTTGACTATTCGTAGTTGCATTCAGGCATTTGAATCGGTATAAAGAGAACCGTTGGTTTTACAAAATAGATACCGATACGGAGCCTGACCGATGTCAAAAATGAGGTTTTACAAGAGATATTTTTTAACGCTTATACTCTGCCTGGCCGCAGTCATGCCGGTCTCAGCTGCGGCGGCCACGATAGACGATGCCGACAAGCCCCGGGAAGTTATCAGTGAAGCTCCGCAGATTGCGATAATTCTACCTTTAAGCGGGCCTTTTGCCGAATATGGCAGAGACTTGAAAAAAGGGTATGAGCTGGGATTTTCCCGGGCTCAGGCCGCCGTTGCCGCTGCTGCAGCAAAATACAAGGTGGAATATCTCGACAGTGAAAGTGACCCGGAGACTGCCCGCACCCTGATAAATTTAATCGCCAGCGAGGGTGATGCCGTCATCGCTTCCGGTACCCCCTTAAACGCGACCGCCTGGACCGCCAGCCGGGCCTGTGAAGAAAACGGCCTCCCATATCTTATCATCGGAGCCGACCAGGACAACCTGATCAATAACGAAAGTTTTTTCACCTTCCGTCTGACGCAGAATGATTCGAGTCTGAAGCGGATGCTTAAAACCTACATAGCGGCCCAGAAACCGGAAATCAAGACGATGGGGGTTATCTTCGGCAACTCCCCCTGTGCTCTCAGCCGGGCCCGGCAGTTGCGGCAATTATCGATCGCCAAAGGTATCGATCTGGCTATCTGGGAGAGGTGGAAGGAGTTAAGCCGCAACCGGGACAACTTTTACGATCTCTTAAATATCATCAAGGAACGGCGACCGCAGATTCTCTTTCTGGTCACCGGGCAGGATATTGCCAATCGTTTCTGGGTTCAGGGCCGGCGCCTGGAGATTATTCCGGCCGCAACTATTTCCCTGCCGGTTAACTGTGTAACCGATTTACCCGAAGCCGATGACCACAACCCGAAACCGACCGACAAACTCCCCTGCGCCGCCCCCTGGTCTACGCCCGGGCTGATACTGGCTGAGGATGGAAACGACTCCCCGCAGTTGAACCTCCGACTCGCACAAGGGGAGGCGGCGGCCGAAGTTATCATTAACTGCCTCAAGAAAAGTCCCTCCCTCTCAGCCGGAGAGATTATCAAGAGTCTGGAGTCAACCACGATCAGCACCTTCTACGGCCCGGTAAAATTTACTCAGGGGCCCTCCGGACACCAGAACCAGTTGCCCTGGTATCTGGTAAGCAATGAAGCGGCAAACGGCACAAAAATTATTTTCCCGGTGAGCAAGTAAGTTTTTCCAGTTTTGCTGGTGTTGTCCGGTTTGGAGTTTGCAACCCGGTATAATCAAATAAAAAGGGTGCGGCAGTAAGTTGCCGCACCCTTTTTTTTTACCAGCGAATAACAAATATTCTATTACTTCAGAACGTCCGCCATCTCCGGCAGAATCGACGGTAACTCATCAATCAGTTTTTTCACCGCGTTGACCGAGTTATCGAACATCTCCTGCTCGCCGACACTGAGATCAAACTCAACAATTTTCTCGACCCCGCCGGCACCGAGAACACAGGGAACCCCGACGTAGTAGTTATCAACCCCGAACTCACCCTTAAGCAGGGCGCAGACCGGCAGAACCCGTTTCTGGTCCCGGAGGATAGCTTCCGCCATGGCGATGGCCGAAGAAGCGGGACTGTAAAAAGCGGAACCGTTACCAAGCAGTTTAACCACTTCACCGCCGGCCATCTTGGTCCGCTCAACCATTGCGTCCATAACCTCCTGCGCCTTGGCCGCATCACCATATTTACGTACCAGTTGCTCCATCACCGGAATCCCGTTAACATTGGCATAACGGACAATCGGCACCATCGTATCACCGTGACCGCCCAAAACCATGGCGTTGACATCGCGTACCGAAACTCCGAGTTCCCAGGCAATAAAAGCACAGAAACGGTTTGAATCAAGCACCCCGGCCTGACCGATAACCCTCTCCGACGGAAACCCGGTAACCTTCTGACACAGGGTCACCATGGCATCCAGCGGATTGGAGATGATAATCACAAAAGCCTCCGGGGCGTGTTCCCTGATCCCTTCAGCTACCTGTTTCATAATTTTCGCGTTGATCCCCAGAAGGTCATCGCGGCTCATTCCCGGCTTACGCGGCAATCCGGCGGTAACAATTACAACATCAGAGCCGGCAATATCATTGTAACTGTTAGTCCCTTTCAGGTTAACATCAAACTGGTCGAGACGGGCAACTTCGGCCAGATCAAGCATCTTGCCCTGGGGCAGACCCTCAACAATGTCAAACAGAACCACATCACCGAGTTCTCTCTGGGCACATAACTGGGCCAGAACCCCACCAATCTGACCGCCACCGATCAGGGAAATTTTAGCTCTCTTCATCTTAACATTCCTCCGTTATCAAATAATTTCTTCTGCCATATAAAAAGCCACCGCCAACGATAGCTGCTGTCAATTAATAATTATCGTAACCCATGTATACAGTATGCAGAAAACGGCAAAATGTCAAGTTAAAACTCAAAAGATAAAATTGACATCCGCCGACAAATCAACTAATGCGGGAATTAGTCCCGGAAACAAAAAGGCCTTTGTGGCCCGCAAATAAGTACTCTTATCAGAACATTTTCTTGTCTTTTCAACAAGAAAACAACCTGTAAGGCACTAATGCGGGAATTACTCTCGAAAAGCAAAAGGATCTTTGCGGCCCGCAAATAAGTTTCAACCTCCTAAGAAAGAACAAGGAACTCTCATGCAGTATGTGAAAGCCAGAATCGCCCGGCTTTTAATTGATTATTTCGCCGCCGACGACCGCCGTATCGAACACGCTCTTGATGTTCTTTTTCAGGCTGAAACAATCCTGGCACAGGAGGAGATCAGCTGCGATCGTGAAATCGTTATCGCGGCAGCCCTGCTGCACGATGTCGGAATAAAAATTTCCGAAGAGAAACTCGGTTATAACAATGGCAAAACCCAGGAGGAGTACGGCCCTCCAATAGCCGAAAAGTTACTCCTGAAAATTGATTTCCCCCGAGCCGGGATTGATCGTGTGAAAGAGATCATCGGCAATCACCATTCACCTTCACGCTATGACTATCCTGAACTTGAGATCCTAAAAAGAGCGGATCGGATAGTTAACCGCCGCGATGAAAACTAAGAGGATCAAGAGATGACAAACAACAGTAAAGCAAGTGCCCTTATTCTCGGTCTCGCAATTTTCTGCGGCCTCGGCGTTCTCGGATTTCTCTTAGGAAACGCGGCCTTAGAGGTCAAGAGTATGGAGCGCAGTGTCCGCGTCAAAGGCCTCTGCGAACGCGAGTATCCGGCGGATATCGTGATCTGGCCGATCCAGTTTACAGTGGCCGATAACAACCTCCAGGACCTCTATCAGACCATCGAGAATAACAGCCGTAAGATTGTCGATTTTCTCAAAAAAAATCAAATCAGTGACAGCGATATCTCCCGCAATCCTCCGGCAATTACCGATAAATCGGCCCAGAGTTACGGCGGCACCGAGCGTATTCAATTTCGCTACAGTGCAACCCAGACCATCTCGGTCTACTCCAAAGATATTGAAACGGTCCGTAAAGCGATGCGCACTCTGGCCGATCTCGGCCGCGAAGGGATTGTCTTTAATAACGAAAATTACAATGCCAAAACTGAATATCTCTTCACCCGGCTCAATCAGGTCAAACCGGAAATGATTGAGGAAGCCACCCGTAAAGCCCGCTCGGTAGCCTTAAAATTCGCCAAAGATTCAAACAGCCGTCTGGGCAAGATCAAACGGGCCTCACAGGGCCAGTTCAGCATCAGCGACCGGGATAAGAGTACCCCCTATATGAAAAGAATCCGGGTGGTCTCAACCGTTGAATACTATCTCTCCGACTGATTAATGCAGAAGCGACCAAGAATTATTGTGATCGGCGGAGGGGCCGCGGGGATGATGGCGGCCGGGACCGCAGCCCGAGCCGGAGCCAGGGTTCTGCTGCTGGAAAAGATGCGCCAACCCGGCCGCAAACTGGCGATCACCGGCAAAGGCCGCTGCAACCTGACCAATATTTGTGAAATTGGAGAGTTCATTAACCATTTCGGCAAAAACGGCAGGTTCCTGCGCCAGACTTTTCACCACTTTTTCAACCGCGAACTGATTGATTTTTTCGCCGCTAACGGCCTGCAGACGGTCAGTGAAAGAGGCGGCCGGATATTTCCTTTGAGCGGCAAAGCCCCGGAAGTGGTAAGCGTCATGCGCAACTGGCTGAATCAAAGCGGGGTTACTCTCCGCCTGAACAGCCCGGTGGAGGAGCTGCTTTTTCAGGATAATAAAATAGCTGGTGTCAGGGTTCAGGGGGAAGAGTTCCCCGCCGCTGCGGTTATCCTGGCAACCGGCGGTGCCTCCTATCCGAAAACCGGATCAACCGGTGACGGTTATGCTCTGGCGACAAGCTGCGGCCACACCATAATTCCCCCGCGACCGGCTCTGGTGCCCCTGATCTGTGCTGATAATTTTACCAACCCAGCTCAAGGTCTGACCCTCCGCAATATCGGCGTCACCCTGTTTATCCAGGGCAAAAAAGCCGACCGCATTTTCGGGGAACTTCTGTTTACTGAAGACGGTGTCAGCGGCCCGACCATCCTGACCTTGAGCCGACAGGTGGTTGATGCTTTTGCGAGAGGCGATCAGGTTGAGATTGAACTCGATCTGAAACCGGCCCTGGATGCGAAAAAACTCGATAACCGCCTGATCCGTGATTTTCACCAGCGCGGCAAGGAAAATCTCGCCTCCATTCTTCGTGGTCTAATCCCGAAAGAGCTGCTGCTCACCTGTTTTATGATGACCGCTGTCGACCCTGAGCGCCGGGGCCACCAGATAACCTTGACGGAACGTAAAAAACTGCTCTTATGGCTCAAAGGCCTGCGGCTGACGATCAGCGGCCACCGCCCCCTGGCGGAAGCAATTATTACCGCCGGCGGGGTTGACCTGAAAGAAATTAACCCCAAAACCATGGCCTCACGCTTAGTTGAGAACCTCTTTATCGCCGGCGAATTGCTGGATCTTCAAGCCGATACCGGCGGCTACAACCTCCAGGCCGCCTTTTCAACCGGCCATCTGGCCGGGAGCGCTGCCGCCGATTCAGTCATTACGGTTGACTCAAACCTTACTCCCTCGTAAGATACAGATTTTTTATGGATATGAACCGGAAAGAATTTAATGTCGGTCTTGTTTCGGATACACACGGTCTGCTCCGGCCATCGGTGCTTGAGCATCTCAAAGGCTGCGATGCCATCATCCATGCCGGAGATATCTGTAACGATAAGATAATCACAACTCTTGAACATATTTCTCCGGTTTATGCCGTCAGCGGCAATATGGATAAAAGAGGAAAATATGCGGCCAGCAACCTGATCATGATGGGCGGCTACTCAATCTACATAATCCATGATTTAGGCGGAATTGATCTTGATCCGGCGGCCGCCGGCATAGATATTATCATCTTCGGACACACCCACCGGCCCGAACGCTTTCTGCGGGGGCGGATTACCTGCATCAACCCCGGCAGCTGCGGCCCGGAACGCCCCGGCCGCCCGATAGCCATGGCCCGCATGCGACTCACACCGGATGAGATAGTTACTGATTTTATCGATCTGGGATGATGGTCAAAAACTGGCTTGAATAGTAAGAAATATGGATCATCTCACAGAACCCGACTTCCTGATTTATTTTTACGACTCGAAACCATCATTTCAAGGATGGGCTTCTATTTCGCCTTCTTTGCGCCTTTGCGTCTCTGCGGGAGATTAAAAGCGGTTTTCCCGCAAAGACGCAAAGGCGCAAAGAAAAGCTGCAATGCAAATTACCTTAATATATTTTTTTTGATTTTCGAAAAGTTAACTCAAGTCGGAAAGCTGAGTTAAAGGGAAACTATACGGCGGCAGGTTTGAACAAATTTCAGCAAGACCGTTAGGACCGTTAGCGTTCAAGCACAGCCATTACCTCCAGGTGCGTGGTTCCCGGATACATATCGTAGGCTTTGATTGATTTAAGGGTAAAGTCGGCACTTAAAACCTTGAGCCGGGCCAGATCCCGAGCCAGGGTTGCCGGATTACAACTTATATAAACCAGCTTACGAGCCGGACTGCAACAAACGATATTCTCAATAACAGCCGCGTGCAGACCGATCCTCGGCGGGTCAACCACCAGAGCATCCAACGGCTCATTGACAACTATCTTTTCCGCCCGGCCGCTGATGAAACGAATATTTTGCAGCTGGTTTCGGGCCGCATTTCTACGACCCCGCCGCACCGCATCGGCATCGCTCTCATAGACCGTCAGCATCTTGACCACCTGCGCCAGCGGCAGGGAAAAGGTGCCGCTCCCCCCGTAGAGTTCAGCCACCAGATCAAAACCGGCACAGTGATTTATCAGATCCTGAATTATGAGGGTGACTACCCGCGGATTAACCTGGGCAAATCCGGCGGCGGCCAGTTCGAGTTCACCGTAACCATAATCTTCTTTGACGACTTGCGGGATGGTCTTGATACTGACAAGGTTGCCGGCCCGAAAACGCCCCCGGCAGCCTGTCGCCGCGAAATCACCATTTTGGCTGCTCAAGACGTAGCAGTTGGTCAGGTGATCGGGTAAAAGCTCAGCTTTATCGTTCAGCTTCAGCAGCAGTTTTTTCAGACCCGGAGCCAAGACTAAACACTCCGGCACAGCCACGACCTGATGCGAACGCCGCCGTAAAAAACCGGTTTTTTTCTCTGAATTGCAATGGAAAACCGCTCGATGGCGATAGAAATGATTATCCGGTGACGCAACTATTTTGGCCGGCTCATCGACTGGTTCCGGAATTTTGGCCCCGGTCAGCACCTGAAGCAACATTGCTCTTTTCAAATCCAGCTGGTCGGCGGGCGAAAGTTGCAGCAGGTCACAACCACCGCACACCTCATAGTGGCAACAGGATGGCTGACAACGCTGGGGAGAGGGCCGTACAACCTCTTCTAAAGAGCCGATGATATAGCGTTTTTTCTCTTTTTCAACCCTGACTAAGAGTTCGTCACCAGGTACGGCCCGAGGCACAAAGACGGCTTTGTCCTGAAAAAAACCGAGCCCGTTTCCGGGAGGTGCGTACTTCTCTATAGTCAGGGGAATCAGCTGCAATCGACTTATTGCTTGGCACTGAACTGGCTGTCATTAACCATCAGCAGACGAAAACCGATATTGTAACCGTGAAAGTCAGCCTTTCTCTTGTTGCGGCTGGCGCAGCGGACATAACGGGCGGGATTATCCCAGCAACTGCCGCGGGCGACCCGGCAATCCAGTTTGCAAGCCGCTTGATTCTGCCCGGCAGCTTCCGGTTCCGCATTTTCATGCAGGATATACCTGTCGTTACACCACTCCCAGACGTTACCGAGCATATCATACAAGGCAAAACGGTTGGGTTTGAAACTGCCGACCGGAGAGGTTACGGCAAAACCATCATCACAATCATGGACACTCCATTCAGGCCACTCCCGCTTGGCACTTAAGTCGGCAACATTGGCGTAAGCACAGGTATCCTCGGCATTGTCACCCCAGTAACGGATGGTGGTCGTACCGGCCCGACAGGCATACTCCCATTCAAACTCCCGCGGCAGGCGGATAATTTTACCACTCTTATGCGACAGCCACTCAGCAAAAGCCGCAGCCTCACTCCAGGATACTTCAACCACCGGCTGACGATCATCATTTAAGGAAAACTTCTTGTAGAACTTGCTGCTGTGCTCCGGATCAAACTTAAGGTACTGAGCATTGGTAACTTCATATTTGCCCAACCAGAAGCCGTTGACCTCAACCTTATGACGCGGCATGGCATCGGCGCAATAGAGGTTATATTTCTCCTCCCCCATCACCTTGATCAGGCTCGCTTTCTCAGTTTCGGTCTGGCCCATAAGGAAAGTTCCGGCCGGAATCCAGACAAATTCCATCCCCGTCAACGGTTCACGCCATTGCCGCATCTCGGCCGAAAGCGGTTCAACCAGAAAAAGCATCAATAAAAATAGCGACAGAGTAAAAACAGATATCTTCATAAAATACCTTGCCATACAGTATACATTTTCTTATAATGAGGATGTCATAACATAAAAAAAATTAAAAAGAAACAAGGTTTTAGGAAAAAAAACTACTGCCGAACAGGAAATTCAGAGAATGCAACTGAAGATCGTCGCCGACCTGCATAACCATTCCCGCGCCTCGGATGGAGAACTCACTCCGGCCGCTGTGGTCAAACAGGCGGCAGAAAAAGGCTTTAAGGCTATTTCGCTGACCGACCACGATACTCTGGCCGGAATTAAGGAAGGAGTGTTGATGGGCAAAGAGGCAGGTATTGAGGTCATTCCCGGAATCGAATTGACACTTCGCCTGAAACGAGCCGAATTTGTCGGTTCACTCCACCTGCTTATCTACTTTCGCCCGGAGTTGCTCAACGATCAGGATTTTATCATAACAATCGAGGCGCTGTTTGCGGCCGGGCGCGGCCGGGCACTGGTCCGGGAGCGGGTGGCCGCCATCAATCACCATTTTGGTCCGGCCGCAACAACCGCGAAAGATTTAATCCTGAAAAGAGATTTAACCGTGGCCGAGGTCGAGAAACTGGGCCCTAATATCACCCGGCGCCATTTCGCCAGGGTTTTAAGTGAAAATCATCAACTTGATCAATCTCAGGTAAAAAAGATTATTGCCAACCAGAGCCCGGCCTACCTGCCCTCCGGAGTTAACCCGGAAAAACTTCTCCCGCTGCGCAAAAAATTTCCCCTGCTGATTTTTTTAGCCCATCCTGCGGCCGGCTCCTTTCCGCCGCCTTCGCACTACCGTGAAGTTCTGCCACCCTGGCCGACAGTGGCAAAGCTGCTGCCCGAATTTACGGCTCCGGAGCCGATTCGCATTGATGGACTGGAGATCGAGTACCCGGGACACCGGGAGATTGACAAACAGAAACTAAGAGAAATTGCCGCCGGCAAAAACCTCCTGATCAGCGGCGGCTCCGACGGCCATGATCTGACTGAACGCCCCTACGGTGTGAGCGGCATCGGAGCAGAGGATTTCGCCCGTTTCAAACATCACTTTGACCGACTGCAATAAAAATAGCCAACTAAACTCAGGCGGAAAGCATGCCCATCAGGCGCTTCTGCATGGCCCGAGTTACTTTCATGCGATCGTGATTGTGGCAAAGCCTATGGCCGAGCTCTTTCCCGGCGGCCACCGCCGCCGCCATAACCTCCGGCTGCTTACTGACGGAGGGGATGGTTTCCGGAGTCACTTTAACCCCGGGTCCATGCAGCATTATCGGAATTCC
>JANTFH010000042.1 GCA_024763535.1 Thermodesulfobacteriota bacterium | reverse complement strand
CCTCTGCACCGGGGAGCAGGCGACAGACTGCTTAAAAACTACGATAAAATTCTGGTAATTGAAGAGAGCATGCCTGTCATCGAGTATCAACTCGGCGACCGCCACCGGGTTTGCGGCCGCACCGACGGAACGATCCCCGATGCCGGAGCTTTAACACCGGAAATTATTGCCGGGGCCCTGGCTAAATTCAGCGGCAGCCAGATTGCGGCACCAACAACCGCTGCAGTTTCCGCCGCGCCCGGCAAACGCCCCAGTCTCTGTCCGGGATGTCCCCACCGATCCAGTTTCTACGCCCTGAAAAAAGCCTTGCCCAAGGGTATTTACGCCGGAGATATCGGCTGCTACACCCTCGGCCTCAATCTCGGAGCCCTCGATACCTGCCTCTGTATGGGCGCCTCCATCAGTCAGGCCGGGGCTTTTTATCAGAGCTTCGCGAACTCCGAGGAAACAATTCCGCCGATTGCGGCGATCATCGGTGATTCGACCTTCTATCACTCGGGTATTCCGGCCCTGGTCAACGCCCGCTGGGAGGGCAGCCGTTTCGTCCTGCTGCTGGTGGATAACAGCACCACAGCCATGACCGGCAACCAGCCGACCCCGGCCGCCGGCATCAGAGCCGACGGGACCTCAGGCCCGGGCCTGAAACTCGAAACCATGATTGAAGGATGCGGCATCGACCGGATCGCCGTGGTTGATCCCTACAACCAGGAAGAGATGATTGCCGTCTTAAAAGAGGCTCTGGAATATACCCGTTCGCCGGAGGGGGGGATCGCCGCGGTTATCGCCCGGCGCGGCTGCCTCATGATCCCGGCTGAACGCCGCCGCCTGATCCGCCATAAAGTCACTATTGCCGCAGCTGAGTGCACCGGCTGCGGCTACTGTATTAAAGCCTTTGAATGCCCGGCGCTGATGCTCATGGATAATGATGCCGAAGGCCGGGTCACCATCGATCCCATCATCTGCACCGGCTGCGGCCAGTGCGTTGCTATCTGCCCCCAGGGTGCCATCCGGATTCCGGAAGAGGAGTAATCACCCGACTATTAACCGGCCGACCTTAACCCGGTCGTTAAATATGCCGGAGAGGATGAAGTTATGACTGACTGCAAACTTATTATTGCCGGACTGGGGGGCCAGGGCGTGGTTTTTCTCTCCCGCCTGATCGGTCAGGCGGGCCTGCTCGCCGACGATAATTTTATTACCTATGAGAGCCACGGCATGGCGATGCGGGGCGGCTCCGTCTCCAGCCAGGTCAAGATAGGCACCTACAACTCACCTCTGATCGGAGCCGGCACGGCCGATATCCTGCTGGTTTTAGCGGCCGGAGAATATGAGCGAAACCGCCATGCGCTCAAACCGGGCGGCACGGCCCTGGTTAACCATTCAGTCCCCATCCCCGGCCTGCCGGCGGCAAACATTGTCAACGCCACGGCCCTGGCGGTAAGTCACAATCTCCCCCGGGCCGTAAACCTGATCTTCTGCGGCTGGGCCGCGGAGCACCCGGCCTTCCCTTATAACTTCTCCCGGATGCAGAACGCCGTGGAGACAATGACCGCAGATGCGGCTGTAAAAGAGGCCAACCTTGCGGCCCTTAAAATCGGCCGGGAGAAATTTTCTTCCCCGGATTAACTACAGCAAGCCATATTTTGAGTAAAAAGAGTGGCAAAATAAAAAGGCTGTCTCCCTCAGGAAGACAGCCTTTTTAATATATTTCATGGCATCAAAGCCTATTCAATTCTGGAGACATTGGAGACAACATAGTCGCTATCTTTAAGCTGTTGCAGCAGTTTTTCCGTATTTTCCCCTTTCACCCTCAATACCAGCTCCCGCCGTCCCTCAATCGGCACATCATCGATAAGTGCCAGACTGACCAGCTCTTCATCCTGCGCATCCAGCATCTGAATAACCTTGATCAACTCATCCTGATTTTGAGAAAAATTGTCCAGGGTTATACGAACCGAAGCCTTACGGGTGGCACCGATCATACGGAGAAAAGCCCGATAGATATCAGACTCGGTTATAATGCCGACAAGCTTACCATGATCGACTACCGGCAGGGCCCCGACGCCGTGTTTGGTTCCTAAAAGCGCCGCTTTTTCCATAGTCATATCCGGTGGACAGGTAACTACATCCCGGCTCATGATCTCACCGACCGTCATCTTGGCCAGCAGATAATTGAGTTCATGAATACTCAAACTGGTCGCCTGTGAGGGCTGGGCTTCACGCAGGTTGGATAACGTTACAATACCCACGAGTTTGCCCCCCTTCATAACCGGAAGCCGGCGAATTTTATTATTTGTCATTATCTTTTTGGCATCGATAACCAGAGTATCGGGGCTCACCGTAATCGGGTCATTTTTCATCCAGTATTTAACAAACATTCGCTACTCCTTAATTTTAAGCAAAAATTTAATCGGAAAAATCTACTGATCCCAGACCCGTTCATCAACAATCAACTCGCTTTTTTCGGTCAGGGTGCCCGGAGTAATAATCTCCAATTCCGGACGCAGCTTGATACCCTCTTGAATCGCCCCGGCAATCTCACCATAAAAAGGATCACCGGTTGCCGGCGCCTGAGCCATCTCGAGTTTGAAGGTCAATTTATCAATCTCATTAACCCGGGTGACCACAATCTGAAATTTTTCCACCTGAGGAAATTTGGCAATTACCGCCGACGCCTGCTGCGGATGCACGAACATACCCTTAACCTTGGTCACCTGATCGACCCGCCCCATAATTTTGGTCAGACGGGGTGCCGTCCGGCCACAGGCGCAAGCTTCCGTGGTAAAAGCGGAGAGATCTCCGGTAGCAAAACGGATCAGGGGGTAAGTAGAATTGAAGAGGGTAACCACCACTTCACCGGGCTCTCCCGGTCCCATAACCTCACGTGTCCGGGGATCGAGAATTTCAATATAGGCATTGGAAGTAAAATGCATCCCGTTACGTTCGGAACACTCATAGGCGAGACAACCGCAATCAGCCGTGCCGTAGCCCTGGCGCAGACGCATGCCGAACATCTCTTCGACCTCACCCCGCAGGGCATCGGTAAGAATTTCAGCCGCCACATAGCCGATCTCCAAAGCCAAGTCCTTTCTCGGATCAAGTCCTTCGGCGATGGCTGTCTGCCCGATTTTCCGCAGAAAACTGGCCATGCCGACAAAACCGGTAACCCCCATATCCTTCATTATCTTGACCTGGGTTTCACTATTTCCGACTCCCGTGGGAATAACACAACAGCCTATATCCAGCAGGGACTCTTCAAACATCAGGCCGGCCGGCGTCATCTGATAACCGAAGGTGTTGATAACCACATCCCGAGGGCGAAAACCGGAAGCGTAAAAACCTTCGGCCCAGCCCCAGAACTCATTTGTCTGACCCTGCGGATCATAGATCGGCCCGGGTGACATAAAGATTCTTTTCAGCTGGTTTACCGGCACCGTCAAAAAGCCGCCAAAAGGAGGATTCTCCGCCTGCAGCCGGGCCAGATCAGTTTTCGTTGTGGCCGGCAGAAGCTTCAGATCGTCTACGGAGGTAATGTCTGCCGGTTTAACCCCGGCCCGGTCAAAAAGATCGGTAATTGCCGGAGCCATTTTATAGGCCTGCTCGGCCAGACTCTTTATCTGTCGGTCATGGTAGGACCGCCAGCCCTCAGGCGATGCGGTTTCGCGTTCCCGGTTATAGTAACCTGAACTACGTGTACTTGCCGTCATCAGTACTGCTCCCTCATGAAAAATATTTTTAAAAGCCGGTTATCGCTTAAAAGCTTAAACTTTCCTTATGATAACCAGCGTTTGCGCCGCTTATAATGTTTTACGTTCTTAAAACTCTTCTTGCCGGAATCGGACTGCCCCAGATAGAACTCTTTGACATCCGGATTATTGCGCAACTCTTCGCACTCGCCGTCAAGCACGACCTTGCCGCCCTCCATGATATAGGCGTAGTCGGCAACCTGCAAGGCGAGGTTGGCATTCTGTTCAACCAGAAGAATAGTCGTACCCTCCTCCTTGTTGATGCGCATGACAATCTCAAAAATCTCTTTTACCAGCAGCGGAGCCAGACCCAGAGAGGGCTCATCCAGCATCATCATTTTGGGTTTTGACATCAGCGCCCGGCCGATCGCCAGCATCTGCTGTTCACCGCCGCTCATATAACCGGCAACCTGTTTTTGACGCTCTTTCAGGCGCGGGAAGTAGTTGAAGACAACATCCATGTCCCGCTTGATATTTTCCCGATCCTTGCGTATATGGGCTCCGACAATCAGATTTTCAGTAACCGTCAAATCCTTGAAAATCCGCCGGCCCTCCATAACCTGAAAGATACCACTTTTAACGATATCTTCGGCGTCTTTCTTGTTGATAACTTCGCCCATAAACTTGATGTTACCGTCGGTAACTTCACCTTCTTCAGTCTTCAAAAGACCGGAAATCGCCTTCAGGGTTGTAGTCTTCCCGGCCCCGTTAGCCCCCAGGAGGGTAACGATTTTCCCTTCCGGAACCTCAAGTGACATTCCCTTTAAAACGAGAATGACCTCGTTATAGACAACTTCAATATTGTTGACACTGAGCAGTGCACCCATTACGTAAAATCCCCACATTGACGACCCGGTCCGGGCATCAATTTAAGCCATTAAAACATCCCTGATCAC
The DNA here is from genome assembly GCA_024763535.1 of Thermodesulfobacteriota bacterium. Taxonomy (GTDB): domain Bacteria; phylum Desulfobacterota; class Anaeroferrophillalia; order Anaeroferrophillales; family Tharpellaceae; genus Tharpella. Next base: position 18,468 of record JANTFH010000042.1, on the reverse strand, counting down.
AGAGCCGCGAAGGCAGGCTCTGTGATCAGGGTAAGAATTTGTGATCTCCGGTTTTAGCGGGTCAGAAGAACCTTTTTAACCGGAACGAATTTGCCTTTCTGAATCTGATAGATTCTCAGACCCATGGAACCTTTATGACTGTCAGCTGAAAAACTGATCGGCACGGTCAAACCGCCCGTATCATAGTCTTTCAAGTTTTCAAGCGCGGCCTTAATTGCCGGACCGGTAACTTCGCCTTTAACATTTCTGATCCCTTCAGCCATAACCTTCATTGCAGTAAAACCCTGGAAATAGTTAACAATCTGAACTTTGCCAGGATGATATTTTTCACTGATAGCCTTGGCTTCCTGGACGCCCGGGCCATTATCTTCCCAGATACAGAAGGGATTAGTCCAGTAGCAGCCTTCAGCCGCATCGCCGGCCAGAGAGGCAACTTTGCCGCTCATAGCCCAGTTCAGAGCAAAAAATTTGGTCCGCAGTTTAAGTTTTTTAGCATCTTTCAAGATCGTCGCCATAACTGAAGTTTCCTGACAGATAGCGAAATCAGGATCGGCTTTTTTCATGTTCAGCAGCTGCGGGGTGGCATCCAGCGCCCGCAGGCCGATGATCGGTGTGGCAACCACATCAACGCCGATCTGTTTGGCATAAGCTTCAGCGCCGTGAAATTCGTGACCCTGGAATTTTACCGTAAAAAACGGCGAACGGCCAAAACCGGTATCATTATAGATGAAGGCGACCCGGGGTTTACGGCTCTTGTCTGTCCAGCTGTCTTTGATAAATTTCAAGGCAACGCGCGCCTGATCGGAATAGGTCGTACCAACCATGAAATTATACGGAGTTACGGCCGGATTAGTCAGGTGCTCCGAATATGAGGCGGAAAAATAGGGAATTTTATCCTTTTTAATCAACGGAGACATAGCCTCGGTATCACCGGTGCCCCAACCCTGAATGGCAACAACTTTCTCATTCTTGAACTTTTTATAAGCTGCCAGAGCCTGAGGAATTTTGTAAGCATAGTCGACATCAAGAAGCTCAATTTTCATGCCGTTGATACCGCCGTTATCATTGATGTTACGGACACAGTCCCGTACCCCTTCCGCGTACGGAGTTCCGACCGAACCAGTACCACCGGTAATGTCGAAAAGCCCGCCAATCTTGATGGTTTTTGCCGCCAACGTCGGAGCGGCAAAAAACATAACCAGTGCTGCAGCCATGATCCAGATACTTACTCTTTTCATTTTCTCTCTCCTTTTTTACCTGTACAAAACATTACGGTTCACTTTAAAGGGTAGAACCTTCCCTTAAAAAACCCATAGTTAATTTAGTACGAGAATGGCCAGAGTTTCCAGTAAGCTTTAATCATCTGCCAGCGATGGGCCATACCGTCTGGTTCGTAAACCAGAAAACCGATAATGATCAAACCGAAAATTCCCTCTTTAATCGCGGCAAAAAGATTGACAATCATGGGAAAGTGACCACTTAAGGAACCACTCATAACTCTGAGTAATTCCGGCAGCAGCACCATGAATATCGCACCGAAGATCGAACCGATAATGTGCCCCATGCCGCCGATGATAATCATTGCCAGATACTGGATTGAAACCCCTATAGTGAAATGTTCCGGAGTGATAATCGTCACATAGTGAGCCCAGAGAGAACCGGCGATGCCGGCGAGAAAAGAGCTGAAGGCAAAGGCCATGAGTTTATATTTGAAGAGATTGACCCCCATAACTTCAGCCGATATATACTGATCACGAATCGCGATAAAGGCTCTTCCGGAACGAGTTCTGACAATATTTTTGGCCATCATTGTCGCTAAAACAGCTATAGTCGCAACCAGATAAAAATATTTCAGGTCAGTATCAAAAGAGAAACCCATAAAAGAGGGGAAATCAACCATTTTCCCTAAAACACCATTGGTGATGCCCTCCATATGAACCATCAGGTACTCAATAATAAATTGAGCCGCCAGTGTCGCAATGGCCAGATAGAGACCTTTTAAGCGCAGGGAGGGAATACCGAAAACCATACCAAACATGGCGGTGATCAGACCGGCACAGGGCAGGGCGATAAAAAACGGTATCCCCAGATCCATTACCAGGTAGGCTGAAGCGTAAGCTCCAATGCCTAAAAAAGCGCCGTGACCAAGTGAAATCTGGCCGGTAAATCCGGTCAGGATATTGAGCCCTAATGCCCCGATAATCGCAATCCCGATCATATTACAGACATAGAGGGTATAGTTGTCAAGAAAAATGGGGACTACGCACAGAGCTATCAGAAACGCTGTAATCCAGAATTTTGAAAATTTGGTTTGAAAGAGAACCATGTCCTCTTTATAACTGGTTTTATAATCACCACAAATATGTGCACTCATTCTCTATACCTTATACCTTCTCGATTTCTTCTGTGCCGAACAGACCATACGGCTTAACCATCAGGATAATAACCAGAACCACAAACGGAATAACCTCTTTGGTGCCGCCGCCGATGATCGGATCAAGATAGCCACCGGTCATGGCTTCCAGAACCCCTATAATAAGTCCACCGACAATCGCCCCGGGAATACTGTCCAGCCCTCCCAGAATTACCGCCGGAAAAACCTTAAGCCCGAAAAATCCAAGCGAAACGTTAACGACATTAATATTTCCCAGAAAAACCCCGCCGACGCCGGCCACGAGAAAGGCGATACACCAGGCCATGGCGAAAACCTTTTTCACGCTGATCCCCATGGAAAGGGCCGCCTGCTGATCGTTGGCCACCGCCCGCATGGCGATACCGGAGGAGGAATAACGAAAAAAGAGGGTAAACAGCGCCAGAAAAAGCAGGGCAAAACCGACACTCCAGAGATAGACCTGAGAGATGACCACCGGCCCTAAATGTATCGGCACCTGAGAAAAAATCTGCGGGTAGACCCGGTTGTTGGGGCCCCAGAATATCAAAACTCCGGATTTCAAGACACTGGAGAGCCCGATCGTCAGCATGATAATTGAGATAATCGGCTCCCCGATCATCGGCCGCAAAGCCACACGCTCAATGATCAAGCCCAGAACCACCGTGACAACCATAGTTAGAACGAATGCAATCCAGAAAGGAATATGCAATTGCGAGACCAGAGCCAGGCAGACATAGGCCCCGACCATCAAGAATTCACCCTGAGCAAAATTTATGACCCCGGTCGCCTTGAAAATCAGGGCAAAACCCAAGGCTACCAGCGCATATATACTACCAACAACAATGCCACTGACCAGAAGTTGTAGAAAAAAATCCATCCTCTAAATCGCCTCCTAAAAGCTTTTAACTGTGAGATCGGTTGTCAACTGCCGGGTTTTACCATCCTGATATTTAATAATCGTATCAACATGAACAACGTCCTTACCCGCGTACATCCCTTCTATAATATCACGATATTTTTCATCAACAAACCGGCGCCGAACCTTACGGGTACGCGTCAACTCGTCATCATCGGCATCAAGTTCTTTATAGAGCAGAATAAATTTTTTGATCCGGGCCGCTTCAGGCAAACTCTCATTGACCTTGACCACCTCATCGTAAATCATCCCGTAGATCGGCTCCTGTGAGGCCAGATCAGTATAGGTCGTATAAGCCAGACGATTATTTTCCGCCCACTTACCGACAATCTCAAAATCGATACAGATCATGGCGATGATATAGTCACGTTCATGACCGATAGCGACAGCTTCCTTGATGTAGGGACTGAACTTGAGTTTGTTCTCAATAAACTGGGGTGAAAATTTGGTGCCGTCCGCCAGGGTCATGACATCCTTGACCCGGTCAATGACCACCAGGTGACCCTTGTCGTTAAAGTAACCGGCATCACCGGAGTGGAGCCAGCCGTCGACAATGGTTTCATCGGTGGCCTCCTGGTTCTCAAAGTAGCCCATAAAGAGAGAGGGGCTCCGGGAGATGATCTCCCCCTCTTCCGTAATCTTGATCTCGGTACCGGGAATCGGCTTGCCGACCGAGTCAAAATCGATGTCACCATCATAGTGAATACAGGAGATCCCGGAGATTTCGGTCTGACCGTAGATCTGCTTGAGGTTTACCCCCAGGGCGTGAAAAAAGCGAAAGGTATCCGGCCCCAAAGCGGCCCCCCCGGTAGAAGCGCTGCGAATGTGGGAAAAGCCCAGGCGATCCTTCAAAGCCCGGAAAACCAGACAGTAGGCGAGCCCGTATTTCAACTTATCCATCAGGGTCGGGGTTTTCTTCTGAAACTTGAGGTCGGCCCAGTGATAGCCGATCGGCAGACAGAAATTGTAGACCAGGCGTTTGAAAGGGGAGGCGTCCATAATCCTGACCTGGACAGAGGCGGCCAGGTTCTCCCAGACCCGGGGCGGTGAAAACATGACATGCGGGCCGATCTCACGGACGTTGTCCTGGGCGGTTTCCGGTTTTTCCGGGAAATTAACCGTAAAGCCGAAAAGCAGCGAGCTGGAGATCGCCATCATCTGCTCACCGATCCAGGGCAGCGGCAGAAACGAGACAAACTCATCCGTCTCATATTTTTTATCAACCTCTCCCAGATTATGGGCCATCGAGACCATATTCAGATGACTCAAAAGAGAGAGCTTGGGATTACCTGTTGTGCCCGAGGTGGTACAGATCGCGGCGACATCGGTTTCCTTGGTGGCCTCCACCTGCTGCTCGAAGAAATCGGGATGCTCCTTCTCGTACTCCCGGCCGAGTTTTTCAACTTCGGGGAAAAAGAGCAGTTTCGGATCATCATAAACCCGCATCCCCTTGGGATCGTGATAGATGATATATTGAACCGAAGGCAACTCGTCAATCATATCGAGAATCTTGTCACACTGCTCCTGATCTTCCGCCACGACAAATTTGGAGCGGGAAAGATTGATTATGTAGCTGATCTCTTTTAAGACCGAGTCCTGATAAATCCCGATCGGAACCGCCCCGACACACTGGGACGAAAGTTCAGTATAGATCCACTCCGGCCGGTTATCGCCGATAATTGAAACCTTGTCGTCTCTCTTCAGGCCCAGAGAAACCATCCCCAGACAAAAATACTTGACGTGATCGTAGTACTCCTGCCAGGTAAAGCTCTGCCAGATACCGTAATCCTTCTCCCGCAGAGCATGTTTGCGGTTGCCATACTTTTCAGCCTGCTGTTTTAAGAGCTTTGGTAGAGTATCAGCTGTCATTTAAGCCCCCTCAACCCGCTCTTCCGGCAAGAAAGACCGAATCTTCATCGCCAAGATAAGCACTGATTACCGCCGGATCCTCCTGCACCTCCTGCGGTGTACCCGAAGCCAGCAGCTGACCGAAATTCAAAACCGTAACCTTATCTGAAATATCCATAACTACACCCATATCGTGTTCAATCAGAAGTACCGTTGTATCCCGCTCCTGATTAATATCAAGAATAAAGCGGGCCATATCTTCGGTCTCCTCCAGATTCATCCCGGCCATCGGCTCATCAAGCAGCAGCAGCTCCGGCTCCAGGGCCAAGGCGCGCCCCAGCTCCAGACGTTTCTGCAGGCCGTACGAAAGCATACCGACCGGTTTCTTGCGAATGTGTTCAATCTCAAGAAAGTCAATTATATCTTCGACCACCGCCCGATGGTGAAGCTCCTCTTTCTGGGCCTTGCCAAAAAAAAGACCGCCACTTAAAAGGCCGGCCTTCATGTGAATATGGCGCCCGAGGAGAAGGTTGTCGATAACCGTCATCCCCTTGAACAGCTCCACGTTCTGAAAACTGCGGGCGATCCCTAAAGGGGCAATCTTATACGGAGGCAGCGGGGTAATGTCCCGTCCCTTAAAAAGAATGCGACCGTGCTGGGGCCGATAGAGCCCGCTTATAACATTGAACATACTCGATTTTCCGGCACCGTTGGGACCGATAATCGAATAGATTTCCCCCTTCTCAACCTTAAAGCCGACACTGAGCAGGGCGTTAACCCCGCCAAAACTCAAAGAGATATTTTCGGCTTCCAGTAAGACCGGGGATTCAGCTGCTTTATTCTCTGCCTGCATAAACCTCTTCACCGCCTTAAAAAATCTAGGAGGCGGTTCGGTAAGGACTGTTTTCTCAGCTCATTAAGCTTTTCCAAAAATTAACCCTTAATAAAAAAAGGTAATTTTTTTCCCATGCTTTGATCTGAAAAAAAGCTCTTGCCGACAGCCTCCCGAGTTTGCGCTCAAACTAAAAGCCTGAAAAAGCGGTTACTTAATACCGATATTTTCAGGCGTGCTTTATTTAGAACATCTTTATACTGGGCCCTCCCTATACCATAAAAACCTGCTTGTCAATAAAAAAACAGCCACTTTTCACAAAAAAACAGAACTTTCACACCTGACTGGCAAACAGGTCAAAAAAAACAGCTTGTAAAAACCTGTCACATTATTAGCAACTTAAATTAAAACGGAGACCCTCCCGAGCTCAGACAGAGTTTATTTACCCCCTTTTAGAGATTTACCCGAATCCGCCAGGCTTTTCATTAAAACTATCCAATGCCCGCGAATTTCAAGCTTTAGGAAAAAAATAAAAGACTTGACAACTATATCACCATAATTATAGGTAAAAGCAGATGACAACCTGACCATCACAATTTCCAAACCCTTAATTTATTAACAGATATTATGAAAGCCGCCGCGCAGAGTTCCGACAAAACTGCTGACCAGCCCTTAAAACGATACCGCATCGGCGAGATCGGCACCCTCCTCGACCTGAGCACCCGAACCATCCGCTATTACGAGGAGATCGGCCTGCTCAATACCGTAAAGCGGATTGAAGGAGGACGCCGCATCTACACCGAAGATGATCTGCGACGCCTGCGCTTTATTAAAAAGCTTAAACTTCTGGGTCTCTCTCTGGGCGAAATGGCCGAGCTTGAAAACCACTACAACCGACATCGCACCAACAAAAAGGTTCTGCCCAAGGTCGCCGATCTCCTGCGCCGCCATATTGCCGAAGTTGAATCACGCCTGACCGAATTGGGCACCTTAAAACAGGAGATCAGCGACTACTTAAACCATATAGAAAGCAAGATCGACGCATCCTGACCGGAAACCCCGCACGCCGATCATGGTTCCCAGCCAATCTTCCCCAACCGCGCCCAAACCCTTTACGTAGACCTTATATAATATGAGTAACCCAGACGCCCTGCCGGCATCATACAAACTGGTTCCCGCCGCCGAGATTGAAAACCGTTTAAGCCGGGCCCAAACCGCTGTCAACGCAGCCGGGCTGGACGGGATTATCATCCTCCAGAATGTCGACCGCTACTATTTCACCGGCACCCTGCAGGACGGAATACTCTGGCTGCCGGCGGTCGGTTCACCCGTATTCTGGGTGCGGCGCAGCCTCGAGCGGGCTCACCTCGAATCACCGTTGGCCGATATCCGGCCGCAGCCTGAAGCTTTCTCCGATCTCAAAAACGAACTTGGCGCCGGCATCGGCGCCGGGACAAGAATCGGCATGGAATTTGATGTCATTCCCGTCCGGCTGCTCTCCCGCTTCCGCAAACTGCTGCCGGAAAGCGCTGTAATCAGCGATGCCGCACCCTTAATCCGAACCTTAAGAGCTCGCAAAAGTGCTTACGAAATCGACTGCATCAAAGGGGCCGCAGCGATCATGGATCAGGTTATGCTCCATGCCGCGAGAGTTATCCGGGAGGGTATCAGCGAACTTGAGCTGATGGCCGAACTCGAACATCAGGCCCGGCGGCTCGGGCACCTGGGCATTGTCCGCATGCGCGGCTTTAATAATGAACTCTTCTTCGGCCACGCCCTGAGCGGCGCGGAAGGCGCCCGGCGCGGCTACCTTGATGCCCCGACCAACGGCCTGGGCCTGAGTCCGGCTTTCTCTCAAGGAGCGGGGCGTACCCGCCTTACACCGGGGGTTCCGGTAAGTCTTGACTTCATGGTAAATTTTGAGGGCTATCTGGCCGATATGACCCGCATGTTCTCTCTCGGAGAACCGGCACCGAGCTTTCTCCAGACCCACGAAAAACTGCTCAACTTAAATAACGAACTGGTCTCAATGTTAAAACCGGGAATTGAGTGCGGAAGCATCTACGCTAAAGCCCTGGAGATTGCCGCAGATTTCGGTTTCGCCGACTATTTTCTCGGACACGGCAGAGATCAGATCAGTTTTGTCGGACACGGAGTCGGTCTCGAGGTCGATGAGTTCCCCTTTATCGCCCGCGATCACAAAATGGTCCTCGAAAGGGATATGGTTGTCGCTTTAGAACCCAAATTAACCTTTTCCGAACCTCATAACAGCTTTTCATTACCCGGCAATATCCCGGCCACAGCCGTTACTACTGAAACTACCTATTTAATAACTCAAAACTCAGCAACCCCCCTGACACTCACGCCGGAAGATATTAAGATAATAAAAATATTAAATTAAAAATATCTAAAAAACTATTGACAAACAGTGGTTGGAATGATATTCACTCGATTCAAGCACCGTATATATCTAATTATAGCTATTTAATGATCAGTGACTACTGAACGATTCTAGCAGGGTATTAGCTTGGCGGGTCCGGTAATTTGCCAACAGATTTAGCGGGCCGGTCAATTTAATTGTGAAGTTAAGGTAGAAGTTCTATTTTAAGCAGGTAAACAACAAGAAAAAGGAGTAACGAAAGATGAAGAAAAGTTATCTGGCTTTACTGGTGAGTATTATCTTTATCCTCGCCACGGTCGGCTCATCATTTGCCGCCATGGGTGAGGGCACCGTCAGTGCCAAGAAGGGCGTCGATATGACCCTCTTCGGTAGCAACAGATTGATCCCGACCTACTGTGACAACATGAACGACTTTGACAGCGACAAGGAAGACTTTGTAACCCTGGATGAAGGTGGCTGGGGCGCCGGTTTCTTCGTTCGCAATGAACTCCGTTTGGGTTTCGCCGGTAAAGGTGAAAACTTCGGTTTCCGCGTCATCCTCGAAAACGATATCCACTACTCAAAAAACAACGTCGACCGTAACACTTACGGTACCTGGGGTAACACCTCATCCGACTTCGGCGGCGAATTCGGCGTTGAACGTTCCAAATTCTGGTACGACTTCGGTGCTGTCCGCCTGACAACTGGTTGGGATGTTATGTTCCAGGATATCAAAACCGGTGGTCTGGTTTATGGTGATGACCATCCTTTCATCGGTCTCTCCGGCAAAATGGGTGATATCGGTTCCTGGAATGCCTACATGCTCCTGATCGAAGATGCTGACGATCTTAATGGTAAATTTACCGGTAAGGTTCGCGCTTCTGACTGGTACACCTACAACCTTAAAGTGAACTTTAAGCTTGCCGGCCTCAACGTCAGTCCTTTCTTTACCTTCAGTGACATGCGTGAAGGCGCACAGGGCTGGGGCAACTCGCAAGCTTACTACGCTGGCTGTGAATTATACGGTAAAATTGGCCCGATCATGCCGAGTTTTGAAGCTGTCTACGTTGGTGGTACGATCAATGATGCGGCTAAAGGTGGTGCCGATGACTACGACATCAGCTCCTACGCAGCTTTCGCCGCCGTGAAACTTGCTCTGATGCCTGAATTCCAGCCCTATGTGGGTGGTTTCTATGTCCGGGGTGATGATGACAATACCGATAACGATGCTGAAGGTTTCGTCGGTATCACCAACATCACCCGTTACACCCCGACCTTCGGGATGGAAGGTGCTTACATGTATGAGCACATCTTTGGACTCGGTTCACCGCTGTACGCCCTGACTCCTGAGCGCTTGGGTGATCCCACTGCCCGTTACGGCGGTATCGGCGGCGCCGGTACTGGTAACAACCCCGGCCTTATCCATGTTGGTTGTGGTGCTACCGGTAAAATCAGTGCTATCTCCTACAAAGTCCAGACCTGTTACCTGTGGTTTGCCGAAGAAGATGGCCTTGGCCTTGATGACGACGAGATTGGTCTGACGGTTGATGCCCAGGCTAAATATGCTCTCTCCCCGAATTTCTCCATCTCCTACACCATCAGTGGCCTGTTCCCCGGTGACGGCGTTGAAGATCTGAAAGGCGAAGATGACACCGCCTGGATTACCCGCGCCGAATTCGTTTGGAAATGGTAATCGATTTATAAGAACGTAACGTTCTGCTGAAAAATAAAAGGCCCGGCCAAATTGGTCGGGCCTTTTTTGTTGCTTTTTATCGGCCAATTTTCTATATAACGTCCAGCTCTTGACAATCCATAATAATTAAACTCACAACCACAACCAAATTAAAGACTATACCGGTATGACTAAAACCAGATTATCCCTCTCCCTGATTATCTTTTTTATAATTTTTTCCGGTCTCAACTGCCCCCCCGCCGGGGCCGCCGATCCCTGGCAACCGCTGACCAGAACCATTCAGACCCGGCTTAATCCCGGCAACCGGGCCGTAGGCACGCTCTCCCTGGCTCAGGGAACGACCGCGATTATGACCCTGCAGAGTCCGCAAATCACCATCGGCACCACCCTGGCGGTCAAGGGCAACAGCCTGCCCGGGGTCGCCCTGCCCCTGCAGGACAATATCGCCCGCATCCGGGTAACCATGGTTAACGGCAATCAGGGCCGGGGAACAATTTTACCGGGATCGCAAAGAATTCCGGCCGGGGCCCCGCTCTTTCCCCTGGCCCACAATCAGGTCTACCTCTATTCGAACCTGACATCGCCCCGCAGCCTTAAACCCTACCAGGATCTTGTCCGGACCCTGCAATACTACCGGATTCCTTTTGCCATCAAAACCTGGGAACAGATTGCCGCCGGCGATACCCCCGGCATCCGGCCGTTGATTATCGCTTTTGAAGCCACCAACAACCTGATTACCTGCCGCCTGACGGATCGTGAGCAGAATATATTCTGGCAGAACAGTTTCAAATTAAATTTTGCCCCGACCGTAACCCGCCGGGCCGGGGCCAGCTGGCCCCTGGTAACCGCTTACAGCAGTACTGCAGCTGCACCTTCCGCCGACAAATCTTTCACCCGGGCGGCGGGGCCTGCCCCGGGAAGTACGCCGGCGGGTAAAATCAGGCTTAAATCCGCTTATAAACGTCTGGTTTTTGCCGAATGCGACCAGAAGCCGGGAGCGGAGCTGGTTCTGCTTAACGAAAAATGGCTTGAGACCTATCACTTAAACAACCTTAAGCTGACTCCGGTGGGCCGCTACCGACTGCCCCACAACGATATCATCCCCCTGCATCTGCACGCCGGAGATTTCAACCATAACGGGCTTGACGAACTCTACCTCACCCTCGGTCGACCCACCCTGGTTGAAGATAAAAAAGACACCCGTTTAACCTCCATGATTATTGAGTTTAGCGGCAAAACCCCGAAACTGCTGGGAAAAGAGTACCCTTACTACTTTCGCGTCATCGAACAACGCGACGGCCACAAGGTGCTGATGGCCCAGGAGATGGATGAGTTCAAGCAGTATAAAGTCCCGGTCCGCTGGGGCGGTTTCTACAACGGCAAATTTCAGGTAAAAAAAGAGTACCGGCAGAGCCGCGACGTCTTTTCTCTCTATAATTTCAACCTCAACCCTTTTGACCGGAATCAGATCATGGTGCTTGACGAGAAGGGCAATCTGGCCGGTTTCAACAGTAAAAACTCGGAGATGCAGATCAGTGCCGACAGCCAGTACGGAGTTTTTGACGAAACCCCGTATGACCAGAAACTCAAAGAAGAGATCTATGAAGGCGGCTTTTCGATCAAAACCACCTCCGCCACCCGTTACAGCGCCCGGCGTTTCGTCAAACGCAACAGCTACGGCAAGCAGGTTTTTCTCATCAAAAAACGCCGTGCCGTTAACCCGGAACTCCTTGACAAAGGCCTTGATCTGGTCACCGAAAAAGCGATCAAATATGATCAGGTCATTGGCCTGCAGTGGCGTGATAATGAGATTCGCGAGACCTGGCAATCGCCGAAGTTTCCCCGCGATATTGTCGATTTTGCTTTCACTAAAATAAAGGGACAGGAGGTCATGATCGTTTTGACCCGTAACAAGGATCAGAAATATGCCCTGGAAATCCTGCATTAAGGTTAAATCAAGTAATGCCTGAAGCGAAAGTCATCCGCCCCTGGGGCGCGTATCGTTCACTTTTGCTCGCCGACAAGCATCAGGTAAAAGAGCTTTTTGTCGAACCGGGCCGGCGCTTGAGCCTGCAGTCCCACGAACATCGCAGTGAGCACTGGGTGGTAGTTCAGGGCCCGGCCCTGATAACCGTGGGAGAGCAGGAAAAACTCTTTGATTCAGGTGAACATATATTCATCCCGTGCAAAACCCGGCACCGCCTGGCCAATCCGGGCCAAAAACAGATCAAGATTATTGAGATCCAACTCGGCAGTTATCTGGGTGAGGATGATATTACCCGCTACGCCGATGACTACCAGCGTGACACTTAAAGAATAAGGATATAACCTGATATGCAGAAAATCTACGGGGTTATTCTCGCCGGCGGCTCCGGCACCCGCTTCTGGCCTCTGAGCCGGCATAAGAAGCCCAAGCAGCTGATCCCTCTGCTCAGCGGCAGAACGACGCTGGAAGTAACGGTTGAACGGCTCTTGCCCTATATTCCCGCAGCCAACCTGCTGGTAATTACCAACCGGGAACAGTATGACGATGTCGTCACCAATCTAAGCGCCTATCTCGATAAAGATCAGGTTATCGCCGAACCCCGGGGCCGCAATACGGCTCCGGCAATTGCTCTGGCGGCCCAACTTTTAGCGGATCAAGCCGGAGATGACGCCATCATGATGGTCTTTCCCGCCGACCACTTTATCGGGGATCAGAAGCGCTTCCACGAACACCTTAAGCGGGCCGCTGAGGGTGCGGCGGAGGAGAAGCTGGTTACCCTCGGCATCAAACCCAACCGCCCCGAAACCGGCTACGGCTACATCCAGGCAGGGACGCCGCTGGCCTCCAATACCGAACCTGGACTCAAGGCCTTTACCGTTGAACGGTTTGTGGAGAAACCGGACTACCGCACGGCGGCAATCTATCTGATGAACGGCGACTATTTCTGGAACAGCGGCATTTTTATCTGGCAGGTTAAAACTATTCTTGAGGAGATCAACGAGATAACCCCGGCTTTAGGCAAAGCCCTGAGCAGTTTTGCCCGTGAGCGCAAATCCGGCGACCCCGGCAACGCTCTAGAACAGCTCTATAATGAGGTTGAATCGATCTCAATTGATGTCGGAATCATGGAAAAATCGCAACGGGTTACTATTGTCCCGGCCGATTTTCCCTGGAGCGATCTCGGCAGCTGGGATTCTCTGGATGAACTAAAACTCTCACCCTTTTCCGAGGAAGCGGAGGTCATCAAGATCGGCGCTACCGACAACACCGTCTACAGCCGCAAGCTTACGGCCTTGATCGATGTTGAGAATCTGCTCGTGGTGGAGAGCGATGACGCCCTTTTAATCTGCCGCAAAGGCAGTACCCAGCAGGTCAAGGAGGTGGTGGCCGAACTCGGTCGTCAAAAACTTGAGCACTACCTCTAGCACGCCAACTATTGCATGAGATAAATTAAGGAAAAATAAATTGAAAAATAGTCTGAATTATGCAATAGCTTAATGCTGTTTTAAGGTCATAAAATGACCACGAAGCCCGAAGGTTTCCACAAACAGCCTCCGGGCTTTATGGTGAAATAGAAAGTTTTATCTATATCTTTGAGGAGAATTAAGATGAGCAGGAAGAGTTTACTGTTATGCGTAGTTATGGCTTTTGCCCTCAGTGCCTGCAGCTGGCACATGCCTTTTTTCGGCAGCGACAAGGTCGAGGAAGACAAACCTCTGGTTCAGGACGCAACCCAGGTCGATGAAGAGCCGCAATACAGCGGTCAACTGCAGTCTCCGGATCCAAATATGAATCCCTATCAGCAGCCGGCGGCTAACGGTGCCCAACAATATGCTGCCCCCCCGGCTTACGGACAGTCTTCGGCGGCCTATGGCCAGCAGCCTTACGGACAGTCTGCGCCGGCCCCGGCCTTCCAGCCGGGCCAGCCCTACAACCCGAACGCCAACTACGCCCTCAATGCCAGCCCGGGCGCTTATGGCGCCGGAGCTCCGGCAAACAGCCCGGGTGCCGCCAACTTTAACGGCGCCCCGGCCGCAACCGGCTCCTACTTCGGTACCCCTCAGAATGAAGATCAGGTTTTTGTCGGCATTAAACGTAAAGCCCTCTTTATCATCAACTATCCGCACCGCGGCCTGACCACGGCCCCGCAGGATCAATTCAGCCAGAATATCTATCAGCAGCTGACCCAGTCTCCGGGAATCAACCTGATTCCGAGAGAGACTATTGACCGCTATAGTGACGCCCACAGCTCGGTTTCCCAGTCTTCCGACACCAGCGCCTGGCTCAGTAAAATGGGACAGGCTCTCGGAGCTCAGGCCATTATCCTCGAGAAAGTCAGTTTTGCCAACAATCTCAACCCCGGCGCCTATGCTCCTCCGACCCAACAGGTCGAACTGCAGCTGATTGACACGGCCACCGGTTACCCGATCAAAAGCTACAACCTGGATTCATCGACGCCGGGTGCCGGACAGGTTATCAGCAGCCTGACCAACCATGTCCGCATGATCGACTGGAGTGCCCGGGTCATCAAGGTTGAAAAGAAACGCATCTTAATCAACGCCGGTCGTTTCAGCGGCCTTGAAACCGGACAGAATTTGCGGGTCTACGCTAAAGGCAGTGAGATCAAAGACCCGACCAGTAAAATGTCCCTCGGCAAAGCTCAGGGAGTGCTCAAGGGGAGCGTAAAGGTAGTGGATTTCTTCGGCCTCGACGGTGCCATCTGCGAACCTTTGACTCCGGGCAGCAAATTCAAAGTCGAAGACATGGTTAAAGCGGCAGAGTAGACAGCCATTATTATGAATCATCAGTTACAGAGGCTGACAGGCCTTGCATTGCTACTTATCACGGCAAGCCTGCTGCTTCTGGCAGGCTGCCATGTTCCCTTTCTTCCCCAGAATGAGATCGACTCTTTTCCGCTGGATGAAGAGCTGATTGAAACCATGGAAGTCCAGGGAATCCGTTACACCCGGGTTATCAACCCGCAGGCCGCCGGAGATCCGACGGCACCCGCAGCCATCTGGGTTCCAAGTTCGGCCGCTCAGGGCGGCAGTTATCAAGCCTATACCGCTTTTCTGCCCCGAACTGACGAGCAGAGTGAAGTTGCCGCAGCCGGCTCCGCCGCGGCACCGGCTGCGGCTGCAACCGAAACCGCTGTAAACGAAGAGAGCTCTGCGGCCGAAACCCGGGAGAATGAACTTCAGGAGAAGCAGAATGTGGATCTGCCGCTCCGGCGGCGGGCCCTGATCTTTCCTTCACGGATTTCCGCCAAGCGGCCGGATATCATCTCGCTCTTGAGTCTTGAGCTGGAAGAGCGCCTGCCTCTGCGGGTCAACGAAAGTGAAGACCCGGCCCTGCGGCAGAGCGGACGTCTCTTGAGCAGTCGCGCCGAAATCGGCAAAGCCGCTCGCAACTGGCTGAAAAAACAGAAGATTCCCACAACTTTCCAATTTCTTATCTACATTGACAGCAGCAGCGGCCGCAATTTCCATTTCTATACCTGCACCTGGATCGATGCCCAGACCGGCAATAAGGTTGCCTCCTTTACCTTTCGCGCCGACCTTAAGGGCCGGCTTTTGCGGCCTCTGGTACCGGACAACCCCGCCCCCCTGCGACATCTGGTCAATGCCACTTCATGGTGGTGTAAAATCAGAAGCCGGAAGGAGGTCGACAACTATCTGCTGGAAGCCGGCCACTTGAGTGATCTTAATTACGGCCGAAAGCTTACGGTTTTCAATAAAGTCACGCCGATCCGGGATCCCCGGAGCAAAAAACCGCTTGGCTTTCTCTTCAGTGAAGCCCTCGGCGAGGTTTACGTAAGCGACTTTTTTGCCGCGGACGGCAGTCTGGCGCAGAGCCGCAAGCCTCTGAAGGCCAGCTTCAAAGAAGCCTGGGCCTTAGAGATACCCTCAGCTGAAAACCAGGCTTCAGCTCCAGCTATTCAAGCTAAGGATGAGGAAAACTCCGATTAATCCTTATTAGAATCGAGGTATTATTATGCGTTCAGACCTGATGACTAAAGGTATTGAGCGGGCTCCGCACCGATCTCTCCTGAAAGCTATCGGTTATACCGACAGTGAATTAAAGCGACCCTTAATCGGCATCGCCCAGTCCGCCAACGAGGTAATTCCCGGACATGTCCACCTGAATCGAATCTGCCAGGCCGTAAAAGACGGTATCCGCATGGCCGGCGGTACGCCGCTGGAGTTTTCCACCATCGGCATCTGCGACGGTATCGCCATGGGTCACCAGGGCATGAAATACTCTCTCGCCTCACGGGAGCTGATTGCTGATTCGGTCGAGAGCATGGCTCAGGCCTACCCTTTTGACGGCCTGGTTCTGCTGCCCAACTGCGACAAGATCGTCCCCGGCATGATCATGGCCGGTGCCCGTCTCGACCTGCCGACCATCGTTGTCAGCGGCGGGCCGATGCGCACCGGAGTCTGCGGCGGTCGGGAGATCGACCTGATTACGGTTTTTGAAGGTATGGGCAAAGTCCGGGTCGGTGAACTTACGGAAGCTGAACTTAATGAGATCGAAAATTCCGCCTGCCCCGGAGCCGGCTCCTGCAGCGGCATGTTTACCGCCAACTCGATGAACTGCCTGACCGAGGCTTTGGGCATCGCTCTGCCCGGTAACGGCACCACCCTGGCGGTCGATGCGGCCCGCATCCGGCTGGCCAAAGCCAGCGGTGAAGCCTTGATGTATCTGGTGGAAAAAAATATCACCCTGCGCCAAATTTTAACTAAAGAGGCTTTTCACAACGCCTTAGCCGTCGATATGGCCTTCGGGGGCTCCACCAACACCTCTCTGCATCTGCCGGCCATCGCTCATGAAGCCGGAATTGAGCTGCCGCTTAGCGAATTTAACCGAATCAGCGGCCTGACCCCGCATATCTGCAACATGTCGCCCGGCGGCCCCGACCATATGGAGGATCTGCACCAGGCCGGCGGCGTACCCGCAATCATGAAAACCCTGGCCGAGTCTGGCCTTATTAAGGAAAAGGCCTTAAACGTGACCGGTAAAACGCTGGCCGAGGTTCTGGCCGATGCCGCGATCAAGGTCTTAAACCCGGAAACCATCCGGCCTCTGGACAACCCCTACCACGCAACCGGGGGATTGGCGATTTTATCCGGAAATCTCGCTCCGGACGGAGCCGTGGTCAAACAGTCGGCCGTCGCCCCGGAAATGCTTGAACATCAGGGCCCGGCCCGGGTCTTTGATTCGGAAGAGGAGGCCTTTTCCGCCATCATCAACCAGCAGATAAATCCCGGCGACGTTATCGTTATTCGTTATGAGGGGCCGCAGGGGGGGCCGGGCATGCGCGAGATGCTGTCGCCGACCGCGGCCCTGGCCGGTATCGGTCTCGATAAGGAGGTGGCTCTTTTAACCGACGGCCGCTTCTCCGGCGGTACCCGGGGCGCGGCTATCGGCCATATCTCACCCGAAGCCTGCGCCGGCGGCCTGCTCGGTCTGGTGCGTGAAGGCGACCCGATTAAGATTGACATCCCCGGCCGCAGCCTTGAGTTGCTGCTGGATGAGAGTGAGATTGCTAAACGTAAGGCGCTCTGGCAACAACCTGAGGCCAAAATCAAAAAAGGCTATCTGGCCCGCTATGCCCGTCAGGTCGGTTCCGCCGCCAAGGGCGCGGTCATGGAGTAGATTGAAAATATCAGGAACCCCGGATCAACACAGATAGACACGGATAATAACCGTTTGACAGGGAGAGAATTTATGGAAGATTGTCTTTTTTGCAAAATTATTAACGGTGAAATCCCCTCGGACAGGGTCTATGAAGATGAGATCATCTACGCTTTCAAGGATATCAATCCTAAAGCTCCGGTCCATCTTTTAATTATCCCGAAAAAACACTACCCGACCTTGAATGATATTCCCGATGATGAGATGGGAATTATTGCCGACATCCATAACGTGATTAAAAAACTGGCGGTTGAATTCGGGGTGGCCGAAAGCGGCTATCGGGTCCTTGCCAATGTCAATAAAGAGGGCGGCCAGGTGGTTTTTCATGTTCACTACCATCTTATCGGCGGCCGGCAGCTGCGCGCCTAACGGTAAAGTACAACATTCATTGCGCCGTGAGCGAAGCGAAGAAGTACTCTTGGGGTGCGTCGTTGCTAAAAACCTTTGTCGCTGCGGCGTACTACCTGTACGCCTCACTCCTCAGGTTTCCAGCGCCTAGCATCTAAACATTGTACTTTACCGTTATAAACTTAATTTCACCCACCTTTTAAGGCTATTTTTGCAGATTGTGCCGAAACTTAATCTTACTTCCGACTACTATACCGGTGCCCATCCGAGCCTGCTCTGGGAGATGACGATCTGTCAAAGTCTGGGAGAGGGCGACGGAACCTTTGCCCGGGCCCTGACAGAACCTGCGGCCTACGGAACTCTGGTCGGCAGATA
>JANTFH010000041.1 GCA_024763535.1 Thermodesulfobacteriota bacterium | reverse complement strand
ATCACTCCGATTGCGATGGAGAAAGAGCTCCGCTTCGCGATCCGCGAAGGCGGCCGTACCGTCGGCGCCGGAGTCGTCAGCGAAATTATTGAATAGCAGGTAAGCTTTTAGACAGATTTACTGTCAGTCGAAGCCAGGGTGGTTTTTTGCAAATCCGTCTCTGGCTTCGGTTTGTTGTGGTTTCCTAAACTAAACTCTTCAGGCGCCGGTCGCCGGGTTAAATAGTTATGCGTGATAAAGTGATACTTGCCTGCGGGCAGTGTAAAAGAAGAAATTATACGACTAAGAAGAACAAGAAGAACACCCCTGACAAATTGGAGTTTAAGAAATATTGTCGCTTCTGTCAGACCCATACACCGCATAAAGAGACTAAGTAGGTCTTTTGTGTAAGCTTGTGGTGAGTGCTACTTCTTGAAGTTTTTGCAGGCCAGTAGCTCTAATGGCTAGAGCACCGGACTCCAAATCCGGGTGTTGGGGGTTCGAATCCCTCCTGGCCTGCCAGCAAATATCAAATGACCATCAACCGGGGCTTCCCGGTTGCATAAGGGGGCCTGGAACTTGGCAGCTATTAAAGAAGGTATCACCGAACTGAGTCAGTATCTGAAAGACTCAAAAGGTGAAATGAAGAAAGTTACCTGGCCCAGTCGTAAGGCTACGATTGGGCTTACCTGGGTGGTACTTGTCGTCGTGTTGATCATCTCCCTCTACCTCGGGGTGGTTGACCTGGGGTTGTCGAAGCTGGTTAAATTCATTCTTGCAGCTTAACCCGGCAGCTTGGCATTAATGCAGGGTTTTTTAATAAAAGGCTGATACTAGGGTAAGTTATGGCAAAGAAATGGTACGTGATACATGCTTACTCGGGCTATGAGAACAGAGTCAAGCTGAGCCTTGAGGAGAGGATCAAGCAATCCAATCTTGAGGATATGTTTGCCGAGGTCGTCGTCCCGACCGAACAGGTTGTGGACATGGTTAAAGGTAAACGGCGCACTTCGCAGAGAAAATTTTTCCCCGGTTACGTTCTGGTTAATATGGAAATGACCGAGGAGACCTGGCATCTGGTTAAAGGTACTCCCAAGGTTACCGGCTTTGTCGGAGGTGGAGACCGAGTAGCGGCAACCCGCTCGATTACGGATGCCGAAGCCAACAATCTGCTTGATCGGATTGCTGAAGGTGAGATGCGGCCTCAGCCTAAAGTTCTGTTTGAGCTGGGTGAAAATGTTCGGGTTCTGGAAGGCCCCTTTGCTAATTTCACCGGCACCGTGAATGAGATTAATCCTGAAAAAGGTAAAGTTCAGGTTTTGGTGAGTATCTTCGGCCGGCCGACACCGATTGAGATCGAATTCGGCCAGTTGGAAAAGATAAGTTAAGAAAACGCACATAATCTTGTGCGTGAATTTATATTCGACTCGTATTAGAGAGTGCAGGAGAATTTAGGATGGCGAAAAAAATTACAGGTCAGATCAAGCTCCAGATTCCGGCCGGACAAGCCAACCCCTCGCCACCAGTAGGTCCGGCATTGGGGCAGCATGGCGTTAATATTATGGAGTTTTGTAAAGCCTTCAACGCCAAAACCGACGGTCAGCAGGGGATGATTATTCCCGTGGTTATAACCGTCTATGCCGATCGCAGCTTCAGCTTTATTACAAAGACTCCGCCGGCGGCTGTACTGTTGAAGAAAGCGGCGAAAGTAGATAAGGGCTCCGGAGTTCCGAACAAGACCAAGGTGGGAACGGTTTCCCCAAGTCAGGTTCAGGAGATTGCCGAGTTGAAAATGGTTGACCTTAATGCCAATGATATTGATGCCGCCTGTAAAATCATTGCCGGAACGGCCCGCAGCATGGGTATTGTGGTCGAATAAAAGGATATGTGAGGATTAGATGGCTAAGTCTGGAAAAAATTATAGTGCCAATCGGGCCAAGGTAGATTCTGAAAAAAAATATCCTTTGGCAGAAGCAGTTGATCTGTTGAAATCATTCTCCCCGGCAAAATTTGATGAGAGTGTCGATATTGCCGTACGTCTCGGGGTTGATCCCCGGCACGCGGATCAGATGGTCCGGGGGGCGGTGATGCTGCCCAACGGCAGTGGCAAGAGTGCCCGAATTGTGGTTTTTGCCAAGGGCGAGAAAGAGCTTGAGGCGCGTGAAGCCGGGGCTGATTTTGTCGGTGCCGATGACCTGGCCAAGAAGATTGCGGATGGCTGGCTTGATTTTGATAAAGCCATCGCGACGCCTGATATGATGGGGGTTGTCGGCAAGCTCGGCCGGGTTTTAGGACCCCGTGGTTTGATGCCTAACCCCAAAGTTGGAACCGTGACTTTCGATATCGGCCGGGCGGTAAACGAGATTAAGGCTGGTAAGGTTGAATTCCGGGTTGAGAAAGCCGGTATTGTGCACGTTACCGTCGGCCGGATGTCATTCGGGGCCGAAAAGCTGCTTGAGAATATCAAGGCTATGATCGAAACTTTGAACCGCCTGAAGCCCTCCTCGGCCAAGGGTAACTATTTCCGCGGTTTTACTCTGGCTTCGACGATGAGTCCCGGAATCAGAGTTGATCTCAACAGTCTTTAATTAATTTGTCATTCAGCTTATTGTCGCGCGTTTTCTGCGCCCGGGCTGATCAGCAAATATATTTAGCAGGATCAATAGGATATCTGAGCTGTAGACCGTGGGTAGATTTTATTAAGGTCGTAAAATCCCACCGAGGCTGTCTGATTTGTTGTTTGACTGTACAAATCTGATATTAGTGTTAAGCTCATTTGCCTTTTGACATGATCAAAAAAACTAACAAGGAGGTGAAGAAAGGTGAATAGAGCGGATAAACAGGTTCAGATTGATGAACTGACAGCAAAATTCGGCGATGCACAAGCGGCATTTCTGACTGACTACCGTGGTCTTGATGTGGAAAAGATTACGGCATTACGGGGCCAGCTGCGTGAGAAAGAGGCTGAATTCAAGGTTGTCAAGAATACTCTGGCCCGGATTGCGGCCAAAGCGACTGGCAATGAAGTTCTGGTCGACCATCTGAAAGGCCCGAGTGCTTTGGCCCTGGTTTATGGTGACCCGGCGGCTGCGGCTAAAGTGCTGGTAGAGTTTGCCAAGAAAGAGGATGCCCTCGAAGTCATGGGCGGAGTTCTTTCCGGCAACTATCTTGATACAGCGACCCTGAAACAGTTGGCACAACTGCCGAGCAAAGAGGTTATGCAGGCGAAACTGCTCGGAACCATGAATGCGGTACCCGGCGGACTGGTTAATGTCTTAAGTGGCGTAACCCGATCTGCGGTTCAGGTTCTTAATGCAATCAAGGAGCAGAAAGAACAGCAGGCGTAAGCTTGGTGGTTATTAATATTTTTTGCAAAACACTAATTGAAATTTGCTAGAGTTAAATTTATATCCTAGAAGGAGCTTAATACAATGGCTATCACAAAAGAAGATGTAATCCAGTTTATTGAAAACATGTCAGTTCTTGAACTCTCCGAGCTGGTTTCCGAGCTCGAAGAGAAATTCGGCGTTTCCGCAGCTGCCCCGATGGCGGTTGCCGCTATGCCCGCGGCCGGTGGTGATGCCGGTGCGGCCGAGGAGAAGACCGAGTTTGATGCGATTCTTACCTCTTTCGGTGAGAAGAAGATTCAGGTTATTAAAGCGGTCCGTGAGATTACCGGCCTCGGTTTGAAAGAAGCCAAAGCCGTAGTTGAAGAAGCCCCGAAAGCTGTCAAAGAGGGCGTCAGTAAGGACGAAGCTGAAGAGATAGTGAAAAAACTTGAAGATGCTGGTGCCTCTGCCGAGGTAAAGTAAGTTTGATTTGATGGTCTTAAGATCATCGATTATGACTGCATTTTTTGTAAGGGATAGGGCCGGATAGGCCTTATCCCTTACGTTGTTTTTCATTCTCCGTACTTTTTTATCTGTTTTGCGCTGTTTTTTTGCGGCACTGGCGGGTGTCTGAATACGGAGTCGCAACCCTTCCTGCCCCAAGCAATTAGTTTCAATACTCTAACTTTGAAGAAATGAGGTTAAAGTTCTATGGTAGCCCGCAACAGCCGTAACCTGCCTCGTCTGCGTTGTAATTTTGCATCTATTAAAGAAGTTGCAAAAGTACCTTTTCTCCTTGACCTGCAGCTCGATTCCTATAAACGTTTTCTCCAGGATGAAATTCCTTTGGAGGAGAGGGACGATATCGGTCTGCACGGTGTTTTTAAAAGTGTTTTTCCGATTAAGGATTTTTACGGTACTTCATCGATCGAATACGTCAGTTACAAGCTCGGAACGCCGCGCTATACCGACCGGGAGTGCATGCTTAAAGGGGTAACCTACTCGGTGCCGATCCGGGTTCGCATCCGTCTGATCATCTGGGATATCGAAGAGGGCAGCGACCAGCGCTCAATTCGCGATATCAAGGAGCAGGAGGTCTATTTCGGTGAGATCCCTCTGATGAGTGAAAGGGGAACCTTTATCATCAACGGGACTGAGCGGGTTATTGTCAGTCAGCTGCACCGTTCTCCGGGGGTCTTTTTCGCTCAGGATAAAGCCAAGAGCTCAGTCAGCGGTATGGCGCTTTTCAGCGCCCGGGTAATTCCTTATCGCGGCTCCTGGATAGATTTTGAGTTTGACAATAAAGATCTGATTCATGTGCGCATAGATCGCCGCCGTAAACTCCCAGCCACGGTTCTCTTGCGGGCTCTGGGATACTCCTCCGAGGAGTTGCTGAACCTCTTTTATGACAGTGTTGTCGTCAACCGTCTCCAGGACGGCAGCTTCACCCAGAAGATAAACTATGAACACAGCGATCTGGTTGCCAGTTTTAAGGCCCGGGAGGATATTCTCGATCCGGCTAGCGGTGATGTGCTGCTCGCCAAGGGCCGTAAAATCAGTAAGGCGGCCCTGCGGCGCATGAAAGCCGCCGGTCTTGAATATCTGCCGATGACGGAAGATGAGTTGATTAATTCATACGTCTCGCATGATGTTGTCGATTCCCAGACCGGTGAAGTTCTGCTTGAGTGTAATGAGGAGATTACGGCTGAGAAACTGGAAGAGATTCAGCAGAGCGGGGTGGAGGAATTTGAAATCCTGTTTATTGATAACATCAATGTGGGTTCCTATTTAAGAGATACTCTGCTGGTTGATAAGATCGTTTTGAGTGATGAAGAGCGTGAATTGGTGGCTCAGGGCGAGAAGAGCGAGAAGGAACTTGAGGTTGAAAAAGCCAAGCTGGAGATCTACCGGCGTCTCCGTCCCGGAGAACCGCCGACGATTGAGATTGCCGATTCTCTGTTCCAGAATCTGTTTTTCAATCCGGAACGCTATGATCTGTCGCGGGTCGGACGGCTCAAGATCAATCATAAACTCGGAACGGAACACGATCTTGACTGTAAAACGCTGACCGAAGAGGATATCCTTGAGATTGTTCGTTATCTGATCGGTCTGCGCTCGGATAAAGGCGTTATCGACGATATCGACAACCTGGGCAACCGCCGGGTGCGGACCGTCGGTGAACTTATCGAAAATCAATACCGCATCGGCCTGGTGCGGATGGAGAAATCGATTCGTGAGCGCATGAGCCTGCAGGAGATTGATACGGCGATGCCGCATGATCTTATTAACTCCAAACCGGTGAGTGCCGCGATTAAGGAGTTTTTCGGTTCGAGTCAACTCTCACAGTTTATGGATCAGACCAACCCGTTATCGGAGATTACCCATAAACGCCGCTTAAGTGCACTGGGACCGGGCGGTCTGACCCGGGAGAGAGCCGGTTTTGAGGTTCGTGACGTCCATCTTACCCACTACGGTCGCCTCTGTCCGATTGAGACCCCGGAAGGACCGAATATCGGCCTGATTGCGTCGCTTGCCTGTTACGCCCGGGTCAATGAGTTCGGGTTTATCGAGACCCCTTACCGGGTGGTCAAAGACGGGGTGGTCAGCGATGAGGTCGTGCATCTCTACGCTATGGCTGAAGATGATAAGATTATCGCCCAGGCGAGTGCTCCGCTCAACCCGGATGGTAGTTTTGCTAATGAGCTGGTGGCCTGTCGCAAGGCGGGTGAATACAGTATTGAGAGTCGTGACGTTATCGACTATATGGATGTTTCGCCGCGGCAGTTGGTTAGTGTTGCGGCTTCATTGATTCCTTTCCTTGAGCATGATGATGCCAACCGGGCTTTGATGGGCTCCAACATGCAACGTCAGGCTGTTCCTCTGTTACGGGCGGAAGCCCCGATGGTCGGTACGGGCATGGAGGCCCGGGTCGCACTCGATTCCGGGATTGCTGCGGTTGCCAAAAAGAGCGGCTTTGTCGAGTATGTGGATTCGTCCAAGGTGATTGTTCGGCATGAGCCGGAAAACAGTGACGATAAGTTCAGTCTCGATATCTATCCCCTGGCTAAGTTCATGCGTTCCAACCAGAATACCTGCAGCAACCATATTCCACTGGTCAAGAGCGGTACCTGGGTCGAGGCGGGAGAGATTCTGGCGGATGGTCCTTCGATGGATCATGGCGAACTGGCTTTAGGACAGAATGTCAAAGTCGCTTTCATGCCCTGGGGCGGTTATAACTTTGAAGACTCAATCCTGATTAACGAGCGGATTGTCAAAGAGGATAAATTTACCTCGATCCACATTGAGGTTTGCGAGGTTGTGGCCCGCGATACCAAACTGGGACCCGAAGAGATTACCCGTGACATTCCCAATGTCGGCGATGAAGGTTTGGCCCATCTCGATCAGGACGGTATCGTCCATATCGGGGCTCATGTCAGTCCCGGAGATATCCTGGTCGGGAAAATCACCCCTAAAGGCGAAACGCAGCTCTCTCCGGAAGAGAAACTTTTGCGGGCGATCTTCGGGGAGAAAGCGGGTGAAGTGCGGGATACCTCGCTGCGGGTATCGCCTGGAATTCGAGGCGTGGTTATCAACACCAAAACCTTTGCCCGCAAAGGCTACGGTGGTGAAGGTGGAGCGGAAGAGCGTGAACGTGATATCAAACAGGTTAAAAGAGAAGCTGAGGCTGAACTCTACGCCATCCGGCGCAGTGTCAGCGGCCGGATGCGTGAACTTTTAGTCGGGCAGACTTTAGAGACCGATCTCAAGAGCGGTAAGGGCAAGGTCGTTTTAACTGCCGGAACCAAGCTGACTGCCGATGATGCGGCTAAAGTCACGTTAAATATGTGCAGTAATCTGGTTTTAGGCGACGCGCCCGAAGCTGAAGCCCAGATCGCCAGCCTGGTTGCCTATATGGAGAGTGAAACCGAGCGGGTCGAAGCTTCTCTGGAGGAGAAGATTGAGACCTTGAGAAGGGGTGACGATCTTCAGCCCGGTGTAAACCAGATGGTGAAGATCTATATCGCCATCAAACGCAAACTGTCGGTTGGTGACAAAATGTCCGGCCGCCACGGTAACAAAGGGGTTCTGTCGCGAATTGTTCCGGAAGAGGATATGCCTTATCTGGCCGACGGTTCGACCGTCGATATCGTTTTGAATCCGCTCGGTGTGCCTTCGCGTATGAATGTCGGGCAGGTACTGGAGACGCATCTCGGCTGGGCGGCTCAGACTCTGGGTCGACAGATTGAAGAGATGATCGAGAAAGAGTACAGTCCGGCCGCTCTGCGGGAAAAACTGGACGATGTCTTTACCCATGATCAGAATTCTCGGGACTGGCTGGCGGCCGCCACCGATGATGAGGTCTTAGAGCAGGCGGGCAAACTCTCTCGCTATGTGCCCATGGCCACCCCGGTTTTTGACGGGGCCGGCGAGGCGCGCATGAAGGAGTGTCTGGAGAAAGCCGGTCTGCCGCGCAGTGGCCAGATTACCCTCTATGACGGCCGCACCGGTGAAGCCTTCGAACGGCCGGTAACCGTCGGTTATATGTATATTCTTAAACTGCATCACCTGGTTGACGACAAAATGCATGCCCGGTCAATCGGGCCCTATTCCCTGGTTACCCAGCAGCCGCTGGGCGGTAAAGCTCAGTTCGGCGGTCAGCGTTTGGGAGAGATGGAGGTCTGGGCTCTGGAAGCCTATGGTGCCGCTTACTCTCTGCAGGAGTTTCTGACGGTTAAATCTGATGATGTCGCCGGCCGGACCCGGATGTATGAAGCAATTGTCAAAGGTAAGCAGACCTTGGAATCGGGTCTGCCGGAATCCTTCAATGTTTTGGTTAAGGAACTCCAGAGTCTCTGCCTGGATGTTGAATTGGAGGAGGAGAAATCATGAGAGATGTCCTAAGTTTTTTTCAAAAGCCCAAAGATGCTTTGAAATTCAGCTCATTGCAGATAAAACTGGCCTCGCCGGAGAAGATCAGAAGCTGGTCTTTCGGTGAAGTCAAGAAACCGGAAACGGTTAACTACCGAACCTTTAAACCCGAGCGTGACGGATTGTTCTGTGCCAAGATCTTTGGGCCGGTCAAGGATTTCGAATGTAACTGCGGTAAATACAAGCGCATGAAGCATCGCGGTATCGTCTGCGAAAAATGCGGGGTTGAGGTTATTCAGTCCAAAGTCAGGCGGGTCCGTATGGGCCATATCGAACTGGCGACTCCGGTAGCTCATATCTGGTTCTTAAAGAGTCTGCCGAGCCGGATTGCCCTGCTCCTGGACAAGACCTTAAAGGATGTTGAACGGATTCTCTACTTTGAGAATTATGTGGTTCTGGATGCGGGTGAGGCGGACGAGATTGTGGTCGGCCAGCAGCTCTCCGAGGATGAGTATCTGCTGCTTGATGAAAAATATGGTGACAGCATCCGTTGTGGTATCGGGGCGGAAGCTGTGAAAGAGATGCTTGAGAAGGTTGATCTGGAGGCCGATCGTCTGCAACTGCGGGAAGATATGGCGGCCACCGGTTCCGAAGCGAAGAAGAAGAAGATTGCCAAACGTCTCAAAGTTATTGATGATTTTATTAAATCCGGTAATTTGCCCCAGTGGATGATTATGGATGTGATTCCGATTCTGCCGCCTGATCTGCGGCCGCTGGTACCGCTCGACGGGGGGCGTTTTGCGACCTCTGATCTCAATGATCTATACCGCCGGGTTATCAACCGTAATAATCGTCTGAAACGTCTGATTGAGCTTAAAGCTCCGTGGATTATTATCTGTAACGAAAAACGGATGCTGCAGGAGTCGGTCGACGCCCTTTTCGATAACGGTCGTCGGGGCCGGGCCATCAGCGGCGCCAATAAACGTCCCCTGAAATCACTCAGTGATATGCTGAAAGGCAAGCAGGGTCGTTTCCGGCAGAATCTGCTCGGTAAACGGGTTGACTATTCCGGCCGTTCCGTCATTGTGGTCGGACCCGAGTTGCGTCTGCACCAGTGCGGTTTGCCGAAAAAGATGGCGCTTGAACTCTTTAAGCCCTTTATCTACAATAAACTGCTGGAACGCAATTATGTAGCCACCATCAAAAGCGCCAAGAAGATGGTTGAGCTGGAAAAATCCGAGGTCTGGGATCTTTTGGAGGAGGTTATTACCGAACATCCGGTGCTCCTCAACCGGGCTCCGACTCTGCATCGGCTCGGGATTCAGGCTTTTGAACCGGTCTTGAGTGAGGGTAAAGCGATTCGTCTGCATCCTCTGGTCTGCAGCGCCTATAACGCCGACTTTGACGGTGACCAGATGGCCGTGCATGTGCCTCTGACGGTGGAGGCTCAGACTGAGGCCCGGGTGCTGATGATGTCGACCAACAATATCCTCTCCCCGGCCAATGGCCGTCCGGTAATTATTCCGACTCAGGATATTGTTTTAGGTATCTACTGGTTAACCCGGGAGCGGCCTTTCGCGCTGGGTACCGGCAGCATCTTCAGCTCCCCGACGGAAGCGCGGATCGCTTATGATGCCGGTTGTGTTCATCTCCAGGCTAAGGTCCAGGTTATGCTCGAGGGCGAGCTGGTTGAGACGACCGTAGGCCGGGTTCTGCTCTATGAGATTGTACCGGATGAGATTCCTTTCTCTTCATATAATGAGAACCTGACGAAAAAGAGCATCTCCCGGCTGTTTGAGGATATCTATCTTAAAGCCGGAGATAAGAAATCGGTCATCTTTGCTGATCAGATTAAGAACCTGGGATATAAAACCGCAACCCAGGCGGGTATTTCGATCGGAATTGATGACCTTGAGATTCCGGAGTCGAAAAGCGTTCTGATTGATGAGGCGACCGAAAAGGTGCTTGAGATTGAGCGGCAGATCAACAATGGTCTGATCACCTCGGGTGAGCGTTACAATAAACTGGTCGATATCTGGTCCAAAACTACTGATGAAGTTGCCAATGAGATGATGGAGACCATCAGTAAGCAGATGATGGCGGATGAGTCCGGCGAGATGCAAGAGGTGAAATCCTTCAACTCGGTTTTCATGATGGCCGATTCCGGGGCTCGTGGGAGCCAGCAGCAGATTCGTCAGCTGGCCGGGATGCGGGGTCTGATGGCGAAACCCTCGGGTGAAATTATTGAAAACCCGATTATCGCTAATTTCCGGGAAGGTTTGAATGTTCTGCAGTATTTTGTTTCAACTCATGGAGCTCGTAAAGGTCTGGCCGATACGGCATTGAAAACCGCTAACTCCGGTTATCTGACCCGGCGTCTGGTCGACGTGGCTCAGGATGCGGTGGTTTCCGAGACCGACTGCGGCACTCTGGACGGAATCTATGTTACTCCGCTGACTGAAGGTGGGGAGATTATCGAGAGTGTTGCCTCCCGGGTATTGGGCCGGGTGGCTCAGGATGACGTTATCTCTCCGCTTACCGGTGAGGTTATTGTTGAAGCTGATCAGGAGATAACCGAAGATATCGCTAAAGAAATTGATGCTTCCGGGATTGACCGGGTGCGGATTCGTTCGGTTTTGACATGCCAGTCGAAAAAGGGCATCTGCGCCTACTGTTACGGCCGTGACCTGGCCCGGGGCCGGATCGTCAATATCGGGGAGTCGGTCGGCGTGATAGCGGCTCAGTCCATCGGTGAGCCGGGAACCCAGCTGACCATGCGGACCTTCCATATCGGCGGTACCGCCTCGAGCTCGGTGGAACAGTCCGCACTCGAAGCCAAGCTCGGTGGTTTTATTAAATTTTCCAAACTCGAGACAGTGCGTAACCGTGACGGTAAACTGGTGGTCATGAACCGTAACGGCGAGATCCTGGTGGTTGACGACAAGGGTGAGGTCAAAGAGCGCAACAAGGTGGTATTCGGCGCCCAGTTGCTGATTGACGAAGGTGACGAGATTAAGCCCGGACAGCTTTTGGCGGAATGGGATCCCTTCTCAATACCTACGATTACCGCGATCAGCGGCCGGGTCAAATATGGCGATATTATTGAGGGGGTCACCTTCTCCGAGCAGGTAGACCAGCAGACGGGAATGTCGAGACGAGTTGTAGGTGAATCCCGGAATGCCGATCTACGGCCTAGAATTTCGATTAAAGACGAGAAGAATCGAACCTTGAAAGCCGGTCGTGGTGACGCGCGTTACTATTTCTCACCCGGCGTCCATATTATGGTGGCTGAGGGTGAAGAGGTTTTAGCCGGTGATATAATCGCTATTAAACCCCGGGATACAACCAAAACCAAGGATATTACCGGTGGCCTGCCCCGGGTTGCCGAGCTTTTTGAGGCCCGCAAACCTAAGGAAATCGCTGTTATCGCTGAAATCGAAGGAGTGATCTCGCTCGGTAAGATGGTTAAAGGTAAACAGCGGGTTATTATTACACCGGAGATTGGTGAACCGGTTGAGCAGTTGATTCCCAAGGGTAAATATCTGATTGTTCATGAAGGCGATATTGTTGCCGCCGGTGAGCCTCTGGTTGACGGTTCGGTTGATCCGCACGATATTCTTCGGGTTCTGGGGGTTAAGGAACTTGCCAAATATATCGTTAATGAAGTTCAGGAAGTATACCGTCTGCAGGGGGTTGGCATCAATGACAAACATATTGAGGTCATTGTCCGCCAGATGTTGAGACGGATTAAGGTTGTTGATCCGGGTGAGAGTCAGTTCCTGGTAGATGAAACGATCGAAAAGAGTGTCTTTGAAGAGGGTAACCGCAAAGCCGTGGCTGAAGGTCTTAAGCCGGCGGTCGGTGAACCTCTGTTCCTGGGGATTACTAAGGCCTCGTTGAGCACTGACAGCTTCATTTCAGCTGCCTCCTTCCAGGAGACCACTAAGGTGCTGACTCAGGCGAGTATCGCCGGTAAGGTCGATCACCTGATCGGTCTTAAAGAGAATGTTATTATGGGGCGTCTGATTCCGGCCGGTTCCGGACAGCGCTGCTTTAGTAATATGAAGGTAGGCATGAGTGAAGAGGACAAGCTCTTTATCAAGGAACAGGTGGCGGCCAATACCGAAGCTGAAGAAGCGGCGCTGATGGCGGAGAGTGTTACGGAGCTGTAGTTTCTTGTTGAGGCCGGGGTTTATGGGAGAACGAGTCTACCGGGTTTTGGATGTAAATCTCAATCGCCTGCGGGAGGGTCTGCGGGTGGTGGAAGAATACTGCCGCCTGGTTTGTGATGATGATCAGGCCCTGCAGGTCAAGGTCCTGCGCCATGATATCCGTTCTCTACTGGATGAGCAGCTGAATACGGCCTGTCTGGCTTCGCGGCAGGCGGAAACCGATGTCGGTCGCCGCACTTATACCGCGACCGAGGCCGCCCGTGAAGATTGGCCGGCGCTGTTGCAGGCTAACCTGAAAAGGGCGCAGGAGGCCGCCCGGGTTATCGAAGAGTGCGCCAAGATGGTTGATCACTCCGAGCTTTCCCGGGGAATAAAGGATTTGAGATTCACCTTGTATGAACTTGAACAGAGTCTGCTGAACCGGCGTACGGAAAAAATTCGCAAGTGGTTTGGTTGCGATAGTGATAGAAAATCCGGAAAACTCTATCTGGTAGTTGATGAGGAGTTTTATTCCGGCACGGATCTTATGGCCGATATCCGGGCCGTGCTTGAAACCGGAATCGGTTTGTTGCAGTGGCGTCAGAAAAGCGGCAGTGACCGTTATTTTTTGGAGCAGGCTATGGCCATCAGAGCCCTTTGCCGTGAGTTTGCTACCCCTTTTGTGGTTAATGACCGTCCCGATATCGCCTGTCTGGTTGATGCCGATATCCTGCATTTAGGACAGGATGATCTGCCGATCGCCGCGGCCCGGCGGATGGTGGGTGAGACGATGCCGATCGGCCGCTCAACTCATTCGCTTAAACAGGCTCTGGCGGCAGTGGCTGAGGGGGCGGATTATCTGGGTTTCGGCCCGATCTACAAGACCCCCAGTAAAAGAAAACCTGATCCTGAGGTGGGGCTGGACGGTCTCCAAGAGATGTTGTCTCGAGTCAGTCTGCCGGTGGTTGCGATTGGCGGCCTGGATGAGACCAATATTGCCTCCGTGGCGGCTACCGGAGTGCCGGCGGTCGCGGTTATCCGGGCAGTTCTACAGGCGGAAGTGCCGGCGGCAAAGGTTGCCGTACTTAACTCCTGTCTGCAGTTTAAGTGAGATTAATCTTTACACTGAACGAACTATCTTGGGAAAATTTATTCAGTGTCAGTTATGTTGATATTTAGGATTACAGTATGACTCAGATGTTAGCCGCCCGGCGCGGTGAAATTACTCCGCTGATGCAGCAGGTTCTGGAGAATGAACCGATTTCGGCGGAAGATTTATTGTCCGGAGTTGCCTCCGGCACGATTGCGATTCCCGCCAATCACAACCATGAAAATCTTACGCCCTACGGTATCGGTCAGGGTTTGAAGGTTAAGGTTAATGCCAATATCGGAACCTCTTCGGACGCTTCCGATCTCGAACATGAGCTTGAAAAACTGAAAGCCGCCGTCGACTGTGGTGCCCACGCGGTTATGGATTTAAGTACCGGTGGGGATCTCGATCAGGTGATGCGGGCTATCCTTAAGCAGTGTCCGGTACCTCTGGGTACGGTACCGGTCTACCGGATCGCTCAGGAAGGGGTGCAGAAGCATGGTTTCTTCGGGAATGTGACGGTTGACGAGATGTTTTCGGTGATCGAACGTCAGGCTGAAACCGGGGTCGATTTCATGACCATTCACTGCGGGGTTAATCTGCGCACCCTGGAGAGTCTGCGGGAGTGTGGCCGGTTAA
Organism: Thermodesulfobacteriota bacterium; assembly: GCA_024763535.1. GTDB lineage: Bacteria > Desulfobacterota > Anaeroferrophillalia > Anaeroferrophillales > Tharpellaceae > Tharpella. The sequence continues at coordinate 9,580 of JANTFH010000041.1, read as the reverse complement.
CTGACATCGTCAGCCGCGGCGGGGCCTTTATGGCGGAATGGATGGTCTATAATGAACAGGAGAATCCTTTCTTTGAACATTATGACCGACTTCTGGAGATTGCTTTAAAGCATGATGTGACCCTGAGTCTGGGTGACGGCCTGCGACCCGGGTGTCTGGCGGATGCTACCGACCGGCCCCAGCTGCAGGAACTTATCTACCTGGGTGAATTGACCGACCGGGCCTGGGAGGTCGGGGTTCAGGTTATGATTGAGGGGCCGGGCCATGTGCCTTTGAATCAGGTTGCGACCAATATGAAACTGCAGAAGAGCCTCTGTAAAGGGGCGCCGTTTTATGTCCTGGGCCCGCTGGTTACCGATATCGCCCCCGGTTACGATCATATCACTTCAGCTATCGGCGGGGCTGTAGCGGCCGCGGCCGGAGCTGATTTTCTCTGTTATGTAACCCCGGCCGAGCACCTCTGTCTGCCGGATGTTGAGGATGTTAAAGAGGGGGTTGTTGCTTCGTTGATTGCGGCTCATGCCGGGGATATCGCCAAAGGTCTGCCCGGGGCTCTGGAGCGTGATATCAAGATGGCAAAGAAACGGAAAAAACTTGATTGGCAGGGACAGATTGACCTGGCTATCGACCCGGTACGGGCCCGGAAGCGGCGGGCGGAAAGTATGCCGGAGGATGAAGAGGTCTGCACCATGTGCGGTGAGTTCTGTGCCATCAAGAAGGTTGATGCTTTTCTGCACCCGGAAAAGAGATAGAATATTTAAGGAGAGAGCTATGAAACCTTTGGATTTTACAAAACTTGATGGTCTGATCACAGCCGTTGCCCAGGATTATGAAACCGGTGAGGTTCTGATGCTGGCCTTTATGAACCCTGAAGCCTGGGAAGAGACCTTAAGTACCGGCCGGGCCTGCTACTACAGCCGCAGCCGACAGCGGCTCTGGCGTAAGGGCGAAGAGTCCGGCAACGTCCAGATAATCAAAGAGATTCTGGTCGATTGTGATCGTGATGCCGTGGTTCTTAAGGTTGAACAGATCGGTGGTGCCGCCTGCCATGTCGGTTACAACAGCTGTTTTTACACCCAGATAGCTTCCGACGGCCGGGAAAAGATAATCAAAGCAGAGAAGGTTTTTGATCCGGAAAAGGTTTACGGCAAGAAATAATCAGCGAGGAATAATTTGATGAAATTAAAAGTAGGAATCCCGAAAGGGTCTCTGCAGGATGCGACGATCGATCTTTTTAAGAACGCGGGCTATAAAATAACTACGAGTTCGCGCTCATATTTTCCGACAATTGATGATCCTGAGATTGAGTGTATGTTGATTCGGGCTCAGGAGATGTCGCGCTATGTTGAGAGCGGTATCTTAGATATCGGAATTACCGGCCACGACTGGGTGGTGGAAAACGGTTCCGACGTGCTTGAGTTGACGGAACTGCAGTATGCCAAAGTTACCTTTAATAAGGTGCGCTGGGTGCTGGCCGCCAAGCAGGGCGGGGAGATCAAATCGGTTAAGGATCTGGAAGGAAAGACCATTGCGACCGAGGTTGTCAATCTCTCCAAAAAATATCTGGCCGAGCATGGGGTTTCGGCCAAGGTTGAATACTCCTATGGGGCGACCGAGGTCAAGGTTCCGCATCTTGCGGATGCGATTATCGAGATTACCGAGACCGGATCTTCACTTAAGGCCAATAACCTTGAGATTATCGATACCGTACTCGAGACGACCACCGTCCTGGTCGCCAATCCGGATACGGTTGCGGATGAGTGGAAAAAGAGTAAGGTAGATAGTTTGATTATGCTCCTGCAGAGTGCTCTGGAGGCCCGCAACCGGGTCGGAGTAATGCTGAATATCCGGCGGGATAAACTTGATGAGGTTATTAAGATCCTGCCGCCGGCCAAGGTGCCGACCGTATCCAGCCTGATGGATGATGAGTGGGTTGATATCTTTGTGGTTCTGCGCAAGGCGGTGGTTCGGGATATCATTCCGGCCCTTAAGGCCCTGGGGGCCCAGGGAATTGCGGAGTTTCCCTTGAGTAAATTCATTGAATAGGAGGGGTTGTTTCAGCGCATTTCGGATAAAGAGCTTGACAGCCGGGTACTTTTCTGGTACCTGCTCCCTCTCTTTTACGGAAAATCCCGATAGCTTGTTTTGGACAAGTATAAAAATAGAATAATATACGACAATATGGCCTTATTTTACAGTAGTGGCCTATATCCTGGAGGATAGGAACGTTGGCAAATCATAAATCAGCCTTGAAAAGAATGAGACAGAGTGAAACCCGGCGCTTACGCAATCGTAAGGTTACTTCACAACTGAAAACCGTGCTTAAATCATTTTACAGTGCCGTAGACGCAAAAACTTCAGGTGCGGAGATGAGCGAGATTCACCGTTCGACCGTATCCAAGATTGATCGGGCTGCAACCCGGGGGATTATGCATAAAAGAGCCGCAGCCCGTAAGGTTGCCCGGATTACCGCTTACATGCGGAAAGCGCAGGCCCCGGCCGCCGCAAACGATTAGTAAAAAAAGACCGGTTTCGACTGATCTCCTGCCGGGATCCGGTCTAAGGGTTGTATATGGAAAAGCACCGCTTTTATTATAAAAGTCGGTGCTTTTTTCGTCTCAAGGGATCTGCCCAATCAGGATAGTGGGGCTTATTGGGTTTTTTGTTTGAGCAGCTGTTCCAGTTCTTCAACCTTTTTCTCGAGTACGGCCAGCCGGCTTCGGTCTTTAGGCAGATGGGTGGCGGCCATAATCTGGCGAAGTGACTGTTTCACCGGTATAGCCGGGGTGCCGCCGTAATCTATTTCTCCGGCCAGGCTTTTTGCCGCCTGGGTTCCGGCCATCAGTCGGGCTCCGTCACCGATGCTGATATGATCAGCGCTGCCGACCCGGGGGCCGAGCATGACCCGGTCGCCGATCTTAACCCCGCCGGAGAGCCCAACCTGGGCGCACATAATAGCCTCACTACCGGTGGTGACCCCGTGACCGATATGAACATGGTCATCAAGCTTGCTGCCGCGACCGATAACCGTCATATCCAGGGCCGCCCGGTTAACAGTGCAGAGCGCTCCGATTTCAACCTCATCTTCAATAATAACCTGACCGATCTGGGGAATCTTTACATTGCGGCCGGCAATCTGTAGAAAACCGAAACCGTCGGAGCCGATGACACTGTTCGGGTGAATGATTACCCGGTTGCCGATCCGGCAGCCTTCGCGAATTACAACCCCGGGATAGATGTGGGTGTCATTGCCGATAACTACCTCTTTGCCGATATAGGTGTGGGCGTAGATCCGGCAGTTGTCGCCGATAATTGCATTATCCGAGATGACGGCCCCGGGACCGATATGGAGGTTGTCTCCCAGTTTGACCCCGCTGCCGATAGTGGCACTTTCAGCTATAGTATGGGGAATCTTCTGGGCTTCAGCATCGATTTCCGCCATAAGCATCCCGGCCGCCTGGAAAGGTTGGGCACAGATAATAAGGTGCTGGGTCAGATTATCAGCCGCCCGAGGAACCAGCAGGGCGCCGGCCCGGCTGGCGCCGGCCTGAGGTAAAAATTTCTCTTCCGCAAAAGCGAGATCATCGGCGCCGGCACTCTCCAGACTCCTGATGCCGGTAACTATAAAATCCTTATCTCCGATTACTTCGCCGCCGATCCTGGCGGCAATTTCAGCTAAGCTGTAACGCATACTTAAACCTCTAAGTTTCCTCAGGCTGTAACCTGAAAGTAAAAATATGATATGGATTAGCGGTCACTCAGGTTTATACTTACTGTTGACATTGCACGTTAACATATATAGAAGAAATCTTCACATAAAATTTTTAATCAAATAGAGCAGTTTTTTTACTTGAGAACAGGAAATTTCATGAAAACGAGAAATTTTTTACGTTTATTTCTATTTTTGCTGCTGCTTCAGATCACGGCGGCGGGAATGGGACGGGCGGCGGAACCGGCGCGGGAACGCCTTGAGAAAGAGGTCTCCGCTACCGTAGATCTGGATCGGCAGACCTCGGTTTTAGAGCAGAAGTGGTTTCGGGAAAAGCAGCTTCTGGCGGATGAGACCCATAACCTGGAACTTGAAGCCAGACTGCTTGAGGCCCGGATCCGCCGTCTGCAAGGTTATCGGCAGCAGCGTCGGCTGGAGATAGAAAAACTCAAAAGCGGACTTGAGGAGATGACCGAGATCGGTATCCGTCTCGAGCCTTATATGGATGAGCTGGTAACCCGTACCCGGGGACTTCAAAATTCAGATCTCCCTTTTGCCGAAGCTGAACGGCAGCGGCGTCTGGCGGAACTGACTGAGACCCTGAGCAGCTATGACAGCGATCTGCCGGAGAAGTTACGCCGGGTTATGGAAGTTTTAAAGATTGAAGCCGGTTTCGGCCGCGGCTTTGAGGTTAGTGAAGAGATTTTGCCGGTTGCCGGCGGAGAGACCACGGTTCGGGTTTTACGTCTGGGTCGGATCGGTCTCTATTATCTCACTCTTGACGGGGCCCGGGCGGGTTGGTTCAACCGTGAACATCAAGCTTGGGAAGAACTTCCGGGAGTCTATTCGGAGTCGGTCAAAGAGGCTCTGCGAATGGCTCTGAAACAGCGGGCTTTCGACCTGGTTAAGCTGCCGGTGGCGGGAGGCAGACCATGAGATTAAAATTTTTTCCGGTTCTGCTTTTACTCCTGTTGCTTTGGCCGGTTACAACTTCTGCGGCAGCAGAAAGGGATCTAAAGAGACAGCCTTTTTTACAGAAGACGCTGCAGACAGCGGCCCGTGAAGCGTCTGCCGCCCGTTCTGAAAATCAGTTGAAACAGAGTGAAATTAAAACTTTGCGGGCCGCGGCTTTAAAAGCGCGGGATACCGCCGCAAAACGGGTTGCGAAGTTGAAAACGGAGGTTTCGCGGCAGCAGGGAGAACTCGAAAAGCTTGCGGCTGAACAACAGAAGCTTAAGCAGAAAAGCAGCCTGGCGCTGCATCAGCTTAATGAGCTGGCCGGAGTTGTGCGTACCAGTGCCCGTGATCTGCTCTCTCTGCTGGAAAATTCTCCGGTCTCCGGAGATCATCCCGGCCGTCTGCAGCCGGTTCGGGATATCCTGGGAAATAAGGCGTATCCGGGCATGGCGGAGATCAAAACCATTGCCGATCTCTATCTCAATGAGATTGCCGCCAGTGGAGAAATTAAACGATCGCAAAATAGTTTCATTGCTCTTGACGGTCACCGGGTTAAAGGTGAGATCGTTCGTCTGGGAGCTTTATCAACCATCTATCAGAGCGCGCTTGATAGCAGCTGCGGTTATGCCGTTTACGGTCCTGAAAATGATGCCTTGCTGGCGGTTTCGCAACCGGGCTGGCAGGTGGCAAAAAACCTGAAGAAATTTATTGCCGGGAAAAGCGATGCGGTCTATCTCGATTTTTCCGGCGGTGATGCCGTCCGCCGGCTGGCATTGACGCCCTCCGCCTGGGAGCGTCTGCGTTCGGGTGGGGTTCTGGTCTGGCCGATTCTGCTGGTGGGTTTGGTGGCACTGCTTTTAAGTCTGGAGCGTTTTCTCTTTTTGAGTCGGGTTAAAAGTAATACCGACAAGGTCATGGGCCGGATTATCGAACTGGTCGGAGCCGGTAATTTTGTTCAGAGTCTGGAGTTGGTCGAACATAAAAAAGGGCCGGTATACCGGGTTCTGGCGGCCGGTCTGGCAGCCCGGAAGGCGACCCGGGATGTGCTCGACAGTGTTCTCGAAGAGGCGATTTTAAAGGAGTTGCCCCAGCTTGAGAAATATCTTCCGACGCTTCAGGTTCTGGCCGCTATCGCTCCGCTTTTAGGGCTTCTGGGTACGGTTACGGGAATGATCAATACCTTTCAGGTGATCACGGTTTACGGGGCCGGGGATCCGCGGATGATGTCGGGCGGGATCTCCGAAGCCCTGATTACGACCAAACTCGGTCTGACGGTTGCGATTCCGATTATCCTGCTCCATACCTGGTTTGCCCGCCGGGTCGATGTTATCATCGGTGATATGGAGGAAAAATCGGTCAGTTTAAGTATCGCCCTGCAGGATAGTGATCTGAGCGGTTAACTATGCGGACGCTTTTTGATATATTCGACTACTTTTATCGGGGCGGGCCCCTGCTGGTGCCGATTATCCTGATTTCACTGCTTATGTGGTTTCTGATCTTTTTAAAACTGCAGCGTGTCTGGCTGGTGAGCCATTATGATATCTCGCTCGAGGAGGCCTTTGCGGCGGTACGGGAGCGTAAACCGAAGCTGAATCTGACGGGTGTGCCGCTGGCGGAAGTGGTTAATCGCTTTGTCAGTTCGATGAGCCGGATCCGGGAGGATAATCTGGCCCTGCTCAACACTCTGGTCGATCGGGAGGCAAGTCGGCTCGGGGGCCATATAAATTACATCTATGCTCTGGCTTCAATCGCTCCACTTCTGGGCCTGCTTGGGACGGTGCAGGGAATGATAACTACCTTTGATGCTATTTCCGTTTACGGTACCGGTAATCCCGGAGCCCTGGCCAACGGTATTGCCGAGGCTCTGATAACCACACAGAGTGGTCTTTTTGTCTCGATTCCCGGCCTTTTTATGGCCGGATTTCTGCGGCGGCGAACCTTCAGGGTGACCCAGAAACTCGAGGAGTTCAAAGCCGGAGTGATGAAAGGTTTGGGTGAGGCTTATGATTAATGTGCGGGCCCGTCTGCGGCGGGAGCGGAAACCGGCTCAGGTTGATATGGCTCCGATGCTGGATATGGTGTTTATTCTGTTGATTTTCTTCCTGGTCACGACAACTTTCGTTCGGGAATCCGGTGTCGAAGTCGAGCGGCCTGCGGCGATAACCGCCGAAGAGGTTGGTCAAAGCGGCCTGCGGTTCGGCCTTGATGCCAAGGGCCATATCTTTGTTGACGGACGTCAGATTGATTTGCGGGCCATTCGGGCCGTGAGTGAACGTTTTCTGGCCCAGAACCCGGACGGCAGTATCGTGATTGTCGCGGATCGTCAGGTTGCCACCGGCCTTACCATCAAGGTTCTCGACCAATGCCGTCTGGCCGGGGCCCAGCGCATTGCGGTGGCGGCGGAGAGTCCTGCCGGTGGTCGTTAGCAATGTGGTTTAAGCGTCAACCGGGCTCTTTTCCCGGCCTGAATCTGCTTTTCGCTCTGATTGGAGCGGTGTTGATAAATCTGTTGATTATGGTGCTGATCCCCTGGCTGTTCCGGGGTGGCAGCGGTTCGAAAGAGCTGCCCCGGCGGCTTAAAGAACCGGTTTTTTTGGTTCCGGTCAAAACCGAACCGCAGTCGGCAGTGTCTCAGTCCGAAGTGGAATCCCAACCCGAAGTTGAGCTTCCGGAGCCCCCGCCGCCGCCACTGGCTCCGGCCCTCTTAAAACCCGAGCTCAATCCCGCTGTCAGCCGGTCTGAAATAAAAATTGATGCACAAATCGATAATCGTCTTGATTTGCGACCCGCCTCATCCGCCGCAACCGGGGCTCCTGTCACCAATATCTCCCGGCGTGATTTTTATCGGGTGGGCGAGCTTGACAGTGAACCGGTAAGTCAGGTGCGGATGGAGCCGGTCTATCCCTTCCGCGCCCGGCGCCGGGGAGTAGAAGGTTCGGTTAAGGTCCGTTTTTTTGTCACTCGCGAAGGCCGGGTTACGGGGCTTGAGATCGTTAAAGCAATACCGGCCGGATTCTTTGAGAAGGCAGTGCGGCAGACGGTTTCTAAATGGCATTTTCAGCCGGGAATGGTTGGCGGTAAAAAAGTCAAAACTCTGGTGGAGACGACAATTGTTTTTAAATTGGATCGTTAAACTGGTGCTCTATGACCGGCGAAAATATCTTTCCGGGCCGGGTCGGCTGTTGCTTGCTCTGGTGTTTATGGTCTTATTATCTGCCGGGGTCGCCGGGGCCCGGGATGCCGCATTCTATCAACAGGGTCTGTCGCCTGCAGCCTCGCGCCTGCTATTTTCAGTGCAGGAACTCAGTCGGGCCGGGAAATACCGGACGGCCCTTGATAAAATCGAGCAGTTTAAATCGGGCCATACCGGAAAACTGCCGCCGCTTTTAGGTTTTGTCGCTGCCAACCTTAACTTTCAGCTAGAAAATTATGAGCAGGCCGTAAATCTTTATCGCCAGGTGGTGGCGGCGGCCCCGGAATTTGGTCAGGCCCTTGAAAATTACGGCACGGCCCTGCTTCAGACTGAAGCTTATGCAGAGGCTTCTCGTGTATTGCTTCAGGCGGCGGCCATGATCCCGGAGAAGCGCTCGCAGTTAAAACATCGGGCCGCGATTGCCGCTCTCTACGCGGGTGATCTTAAAACCGCCCGAACCCTGCTTGTTGCCTTGACTGAGACTTCAGACGGCAATCCGCCACCGGCTGTCTGGCTGAAAGCCTTAATCCAGGTTGAGTGGCAGCTGTCGGAGTCCAGGGCCGCTCTCAAGGTTGCCGGAAAACTGGTTGATCTCTACCCTGACAACCTTGAGCACTGGCGGGTCTATGCCCAGGTTGCGGTGGCGGCCGGGGCCTGGCGTCAAGCCTTGAGTGCGTATAAGGTTCTGCAGACGGAAGGCCGGATTACGATCAAGGAGCGCAAACGGATCGCCGCTGTTTATCAGCGTCTGGAACTGTTCGGCCGGGCGGCTGCGGTTCTGGAGGAGGTCTATACCGAAACTGAACCCGGCAAACGTGATTTAGATCAACTTGCAACCCTCTATTATCAGGCCGGCAGGATTGATGAGGCTCTGCATACTTTACGCCTTTTGCAGAAACTTGATCCCGACCCCGGGCATATCTTCCGGCAGGGTGAAATTCTCTATGCCGCCGGCCGTTATCGCGAGGCCGCGGACCTCTTTCTCAGTTTGGACAGGATCCCGAAAAAAGACGGTCATCAGTATCTTATGGCCGGTTACTGCGCCTGGAATCTAGATGATCTTCCGGCTGCCGAGCGGGCTTGGCGGAAAGCTGCAACCTACCCGGCCTGGCAGCAAAAGGCCCACAAACTTATAGAGAGCTTAAAAAGTGTGACTGAACCCTGAAGTGTTTCAAGGTATAACTTGCAAACTTTCCTTAATATCAAGATTCCCAATTTACAAGGTGTTTTCAATCTCTTTCGTGTCGGTTCGCGTGTAAAGTTTCACCAGCACAGGTGACTTTTGCTCGGAGATGAATACAGTAACGGCCTAGTGTGCAGGTGTATAACTACTCTGTTTGCAAGTTTTATCAAGGTTGTCTGGAGCGGCTTAAACTGTATTGAGTTGAAGTGTTTATGGTTGCGGTCTGTACTTTGTGACTCAGAGAACGTGTTTGTACCGGGGGCAAAAAAAGAATAAAGGCTATTGAAGATGGCATAGTCCATGCAAAGAAGGCGCTTTGAGGAAGTATATAATTCCATTTAGAAGACTATGGAGAACATAACGGTAAAGAATTTTTGTGTTTGCTAAATATCATGGCCGAACGTATAGCAGACTACTGATAACAGCGATTGATAGAGGCTGTATAGCAATAGGATAAGGGGTAAAAAATGAGGTATGCAGAGACAGGTTTTAATTTAGAGATTGATCTTTCCCGGGGTAATATTGAACGGGTTGCGAC
>JANTFH010000040.1 GCA_024763535.1 Thermodesulfobacteriota bacterium | reverse complement strand
TTTTGCAATGCGGGCGAAGTGAGTGTTGGAAAAACAGAAATCTTAACGCTTAGCGGAGAAAAGCCGCCACCGGACCCGGATTTACTGTCAGGCTGAATAGTTACAAATTGGTTATGGTGCCGGGGCCGTATTCTTAAAAAGAGAGCGCATCTCTCGAATTCGGCTGCGGCCGCCGATTAAAAGCGTTGAATTGCGTACTCCTTCAATTCATCCGCCTGCCATTTGCTGATAACCTCTTTAAGCGGTATATTCGCCGGCGCGAGCAGCATCTTAATCTTGCCGGCTTCCAGAACCTGCACCGCTTTGGGGCCGAACTGGCCGCTGATGACGACCTCGACGTTACGGTTGATCAGGGCCTGAGCGGCTCCGGTACCGGCGCCGGAAGTGGCCTTGATACCCTCATTTTCAAACCATTCAAACTCTTTACTGTCACTGTCGTAAACGGCAAAGTAGGGGCAGCGGCCGAAACGCATTTCCAGGGTTGCCGCCTCTCCGGCAGCGGTCACGCTGATCGCAATTTTCATGAGCAACCTCCCCCATGATCGTGGTCATGGTCATGACTGCAGCCCGAGGCACCGGAGATTTCACCGTTGAGAAAAGCCTGAAGAACGTTGCCGACATTACCGCCGACCCCGGTGACGACCTCGATGCCGAAGCCCGCGAACATATCGATCGCTTTCGGACCCATGCCGCCGGCGATAATGACATCGACTGCAAGAGAGTTGATAAAACGGGGCACCTGACCCGGTTTGTGTTCATTGAAATAGGGATTATCGACAATCTCACTGGATGCGATGCTGTTGTCGTCTGCGACCTGGGCGACCAGGTAGGCCGGACAGCGTCCGAAATGCATACTCATTTCACCTTCAAGGCCAAGTTTATCGTTGGCCGCCAAAGCAATTTTTTTCATTGTTTGTTCCTCCTGATGTTATTATGGTTGACTAACTTTTCGTTGCGAAAAAAGCCCGCTGAAAGAATCGGCAGCGGTGCTTTTTTCGGATTATACCTTATTTTACTATTTATAAAAGCCTAAGCGCCGTCTTCAATGAAACAGAGATTCTGCTCATCACCGGAGACCCAGGCATTTTCATATTGATCCTTAAAAACAAACTCACATAAAGGCTTGCGCGGCGGCGCTTTACTCTCTTTAACCGGAACTCCAAGCGGCATCAAGGTAACAACTTTAACCGAATCCGGCAGATTGAGAGCTTTTCCCGCGGCCTCGGCGTCGAAAAGGCCGAGAATTACCGAACCTAAGCCCATATCGTGGGCCGCCAGAGAGATATTTTGAGTGGCCAGACCAACATCATAGAGATACCAGTTGTCCTCTTTACTGGTCGCCGCACTCCCTTTATAGAAACCGGATTTACCGAGCTTGCCGCAGGCCACGATTACCACCGGGGCGCTCAAGGTTGCCTTGCGGGCCGGATTGGTTTCCGGCATGGTCGCCGCCAGTTTCTCTTTTACGGCCGGATCACGCACGATGACAAACTCCCAGCACTGGGTGTTGGCCCAGGAGGGGGCATAGCGGGCGGCCTGAAGAATTTCGGCCAGCTGTTCATTGCTGACATCCTGATCCGTAAATCTTCTGACACTGCGCCTTTTGAGTATGCACTGGCGGGTTTCCATTGATTACCTCCTGAGGTACCTTGAAAAATTGTCTTTTCACCCAATTGCGGTGTTAGGCTCAAATTTTAATCCTCAAAATACTGGATCTATTCCTGCGGTAAAATCTTCGCCTGCCTTGCACTTGAGTGAAAATCCTAATTTTTCGTGACACATTTTTAAGGGCTGTTTTTGCGGCGGCCGCTGAGCGGCACTGATTCCGGATAAAACCTACTCTTTATGTAGACCTTTTGAATGAAGATATCAACTATTTTTTTATCTCCACTTCCAGGGCTGCGGCAATCTCCGTAAAGGCTTTGGCCGCCGGGGTTTCGGGGAAAGCCGAGACAAAGGGTTTACCGGCATCGCCCTGGACAACTACCTGGGGATCCAGCGGTACCGCTCCGAGGAAGGGAACCTTCAACTCTTCCGCCGCTTTGCGGCCGCCGCCCTGCTTGAAGAGATCGATAACCTCATTGCAGTGAGGACAGCAGAAACCGCTCATATTTTCGACCACACCCAGAACCGGAACCTCAATCTGCTGGCTGAAAACGACTGATTTACGGGAATCGAGCAGAGCCACTTCCTGCGGTGTCGTAACGATAACGCTGCCGTCCATGGGTTTAATAACCTGGGCCACACTCAACGGCTCGTCGCCGGTTCCCGGAGGCAGATCGATAATCAGATAATCGAGTTCTCCCCACTGGACATCGGCGACAAACTGACGGATGACCGTATGTTTTAAGGGGCCGCGCCAGACGACCGGATTATCCGGATTCTCCAGTAGAAAAGCCATAGAGACTACGGCCAGATTATCCGTAACCGGTTCCGGAATAATACCGTTTTCCGAGGCCTGCAGGCGTTTGTTGTCAAGACCCAGCATCTTTGGGATATTGGGGCCGTGAATATCGGCATCTAAAAGTCCGACTTTGTGGCCCTGGTTGGCCAGGGTTACCGCGAGGCTGACCGCGACCGTACTTTTGCCGACACCGCCCTTGCCGCTCATTACGGCGATGCGATGTTTGATGCTGGAGAGCCGGGACTGTAAAACTCGTTCCTCCTGTTTCTGTTTCTCTTCCGCCGAACAGCCGTCGGCGCCGCTGCAGCTGCTGCAGCTGGCACCCTCGCTACATTTTTCACTCATCAGATTAATCCTTTTTGGTGAAGCTTGAAAAATTGTCTTTTCAAGACCTCTTTTTTATAAATCCATTAAAAGTTTTGTGGTCACAGTCAAACAAGATAGTCTTTATTATCAGATTGTCAAGGGCCAATACTACACAAAAAATAATTTTCTTCGTTTTTTGGTAACTATTCAGCCTGAAAGTGAACCCGGAGACGGGGCCGGCTTTTCTCCGCCAGGCGTTAAGATTTCTGTTTTTCCTTATACTCGCTTCGCCCGCATTGCAAAACTCGCTTCGCTCAAACAGTTGCAATGCTTATAGGCTCCCGCTCGCGGGGAAAAACAACGAAATCATTTCCGCAACCGCTTAAGAAAAACCACCCCCGTCTCCTCCTTAAAAGACGGGAGATATTATTTAGCTGAATAGTTACCTTTTTTGTTGCCAAAATCCGCGCTCTGGAATAAAGAGTGGGCAATCTTATTTTGTTTTTTATTAAGTTGGGCAGTTGAGGTTTGTATGCGAATTGCGGTAATTGACGGTCAGGGCGGCGGCATCGGCAGTGCGGTTATTCACCGGCTCAAGGATGAGTATGGTGAGAAAATTGAGATCTGGGCTCTGGGGACGAATGCCATTGCCACGGCGGCGATGATGAAGGCCCGGGCCAATCGCGGGGCCACCGGTGAAAACGCGATTATCCGTTCGGTGGCGCGGGTGGATGTGATTGTCGGGACGATTTCGGTAGTTATGGCACACGCCATGATGGGGGAGATGACGCCGCTGATGGCGGAAGCGGTGGCCGCGGTTCCGGCCCGGAAACTGCTGCTGCCTCTGACCCAGGAGCGGGTCAACGTGGTCGGCGTGCAGAAGGATCATCTGCCGGTTTTAATCAACAACCTGATTCCTTTAATCGATGAGGAGCTTGCGTTAGATGTGTGAAGCCAATGCCTATATTGAAGAAGAGGGCCGGGAGGTTCTGGTTATGGAGGGGGTTTTCGTCGTCAAAAATGAAACCGGAACTTCCGGCAGCCGGGTTATCCTGGAAAATATTTTCGGCGAACAGCGGGTGCTGGAGGCCGATATCAGCCGCGTTTCATTGATGGAGCACAAGATAATTTTCCGAGATCCGGCTTCCTGACCTCTACTCCTCACCGCAGTCACCGTCTTCGATGCACCTTTGCACCAGGCTCAGCACCTCTTCAACATCGTCACATATCTTGAAAAGATTGAGATCTTTTTCGCCAATCAGGCCGGCACTTAAAAGTTCGTCGGTAAACCAGTTATTCAGGCTGCGCCAGAAATTGGAACCGTAGAGAATAATCGGGAAAGGTTTCATCTTGTGGGTCTGGATCAGGGTTATGGCTTCAAACAGCTCATCCATGGTGCCGAAACCGCCGGGGAAGACGACAAAGGCCCGGGCGTATTTGATGAGCATCACCTTGCGGACGAAGAAGTATTTGAAAGAGACCAGTTCGGTCGCGTAGTCGTTGGGTTTCTGTTCCAGCGGCAGGGTAATATTGAGACCGATTGAGCGCCCGCCCGCCTCTTTGGCGCCGCGATTGGCGGCCTCCATGATGCCGGGGCCGCCGCCGGTAATCACGGTAATATCATTCTTGGCCAGCAGGTTGCCGAGATAGAGGGCCTGACGGTAGTTCTCGTGTTCTCTGGCAGTGCGGGCCGAGCCGAAAACCGAAACCGCCGGGCCGACATCGGCCAGCTGTTCGAAGCCTTCGACAAATTCCGACATGATCTTAAACATGCGCCAACACTCTTCAAGCTTAAAATCATCAATCAGATACTGATCCCGGCTGCCGTTATTCCTCTTCATTTTTTTCTCCTTTGCAACTTTCTAAGCGTCTCGACCCGGGGACAGAATTCAATTCTGTCCCCGGGCGCTTTGGGCACTTGTTTTTTTAATTCGACGGTCAAGAGTAATGCTTAGATGTGAGGCGCGGAAAGCCCGAGGAATGAGGCGTACAAATAGTACGCCGCAGTGACGAGGTCTTTCCGGAACGAAGCAGATGAGCGTTTCTCCTGGCCGTTAGTTAATTTCGGAAACTGGTTACCGGGGCCGGAATCTGCCCCTTCCGCCAGATAAAGTAGTCGCTGTTTTCACTATGCAGCGGGACGATATAGGCCTCGCCTAAAAGGCCGCCCCAGGAGACCATCTCCCCGGCTTTTTTGCCGGGCACCGGAATCAGACGGACGGCGGTGGTTTTGTTGTTCATGACGCCGATTGCCAGTTCATCGGCAATGATCGCCGAGATGGTGGTGGTTTTGGTGTCTCCGGGTACCGGAATCATATCCAGGCCGACCGAGCAGACGGTGGTCATGGCTTCAAGTTTATCCATGGTCAAAGCGCCGCATTTGACCGCCTCCGAAAGTCCGACATCCTCACTTACGGGAACAAAAGCCCCGCTTAATCCCCCGATCCGGCTTGAGGCCATCAAGCCGCCTTTCTTGACCGCATCGGTTAAAAGGGCCAGGGCCGCAGTGGAGCCGTGGGTGCCGACCCGTTCCAGGCCCATCGCTTCCAAAATGCGGCCGACCGAGTCGCCGACCGCGGTCGTCGGGGCCAGAGAGAGATCAAGAGAGCCGAAGCGCACGCCCAGATCTCGGGCCAGTTCCCGGCCGATAAGTTCCCCGGCCCGGGTAATCTTGAAAGCGGTTTTTTTGATCAGCTCGGAGATCTCATCCAGGGCCAGATCCCGCGGTGCGGCCTCAACCGTGCGGCGCACGACGCCGGGGCCGGAGATGCCGAGATTTAAAACATTATCGGCTTCCTGAATACCGTGGAAACCGCCGGCCATGAAGGGATTGTCGCTGACCGCGTTGGCAAAAACCACAAATTTGGCCGCGCCGATTGCATTGTCGCTGTTTAAGGCCAGATCCCTGATCACACCGCCGATGCGGGCGACCCCGCGCATATTGATCCCGGCCTTGCTGGTGGCGAGATTGATGAAACCGCAGATCTTTTCGGTACAGCCCAGGGCTTCGGGAACGGCATCGATCAAGGTCTGGTCGGCGTAACTTAAGCCTTTTTCAGCCAGGGCTCCGTAGCCGCCGAGAAAATCGACCCCGACTTCACTGGCGCATTTATCCAGAAGTTCGGCAAAGGCGACCGCATGTTTGCGGTCGGTAGTAGCATTGCCGGTCAGGGCTCCGGAGAGTACCAGGGCGGCCGGAGTTATGGTTAGACGCTTATTGATAATCGGGATGCCGAAACGGGAGTCGACCTTCTCGGCCCGTTTGACGAAGTGGCGGGCGGTGGTGGTAATCTTTTTTTCAACCCGCTCGCAGAGGGTGGCGAAGCTGTCGGAAACACAGGGCAGCAGATTGATCCCCAGGGTCACGGCCCGGATATCAAAATGCTCTTTTTCGGTCATTTTATAGGTTTCGTAAATCTCTTCCAGGGATATATTCAAGGTCATATTTTTTCCTTTCTACCGGCTATTAACGGGGACAGATTTCAAATCTGTCCCCCTCGAAGTGGGCGAAGCAAAGTTCGAGCTGACTCACATTGACTTTAACTCTCTTTTTTTATGGTGGCGCCCAAAGTTATATTCCGTCCATCCCTGGCCGTTTGCGCCCGGCCGGCGCAGATCTCCGTATCATGGTAGAAAAGCAGCCAGCTCTGCTTCCGGGCATAATCCGGCAGCCGCTGCTCCTTGACGGCGATGACCTCCATCGGATAGTCATCATAGGCGATCACCCAGAGTGGATGCAGGTGATTCTGTGAAGGCAGAAGATCGCCGAGATGGACGGCCGACTCCCCTTGCGAGTTAATCTCTATACCCTGATGGCCGATCGTATGGCCCCCGGTGAGAAAGATATTTACCTCCGGGGTTATCTGAAAATCGCCGTCGATGATTTTCAGGTTGAGGCCCTCTTTGATTCCGGCAAAATTTTCCGGCCAGTAGGAGGAAGCCGAACGCCGGTCGGGATTTTTAACTACTGCCCACTCCTTTTTCTGGAAGACGTATTGTGCCCGGGGAAAGGTCGGCACCGGCCTGCCGGTGTGATCGTGGCGGGTGAGGCCGCCGGCGTGATCGAAATCGGCATGAGTGGGAATAACCAGGTCGATATCATCGGGCGAAAGCCCGATCCGGTTTAGGCCTTCCGGCAGCCGCCAGGGCTGCTGCACGCGGAAGTGCTCCTGCTGTTTGGCGGTCATTTTGTCACCGATGCCGCTGTCGATAACAATCTTTGCCGACGGGGTTATCAGGAGCATGGCCGAGTTGTCGATAGCAATACAGTTGTCATCGCCGACTTCGACCTTTTTCTCCCAGAGAACCTTGGGTACCGGTCCGAACATGGGCCCGCCGTCGAGACGGATACGGCCGCCGTCGAGCCAGAAAATTTCGCTATCTCCGATTCTTAAATGCGGCAGATTATGATCAGGTTGTTTACGACTCATTTTCAAACCCGGTGCATCGCTTCAAAGATCCGGTAGTGCTGAATCTGGATTGAGAGGCCGATATCCTCGCCGAAATTGGCAAATTTTGTGCTTAAAACGCCAAGATCGCTGCGCGCTTTAGCAAGATCGACGAGCATCGTCATGACAAAGATGCCCTGCATGATTTTCTGGGAGATATCCTCGATATTGATCTCCTCTTTCCAGAGAAAATCGGAGACCTGGGCGACAATCCCGCTACGGTCTTTACCGATCACCAGAACCACGGCCAGATCTTTATTCTTATCTGAATTAGTCATTTTTATTCCTTAAATATTAATTAGTGCCGACGGCCAGGCGCCAGACAATTTTAGCACTTGGAGCCTCCGGCGCCAGGGTCGAAAAAAGTTCCGGCACCAGTTGGCGGCGCTCGCTGTAATCAAGCCGGGGAAAGAGTGAATTCGACTGGGCCGGAATCGAGAAAAAATCGCTGAGAAAATCCAGGTTGAAGGGCCGCTCCCAGACACTTTCCGTAACCCTGCCGCAGACCTCATGAAGTCCATCAAGCGCTTTTTCGTAACTGGTGATGACCCAGGTTTTAGGCTGTTTCCGGGCGCAGCGTTCATAAGCTGTCGGGAAAAGATCCTCCCCTTCCGCCGACAATATCTGCGGATAGAAGGAGAATCCCAATACCCCTTCCGGTTTGAGGCAGGTTGCGGCGGCTTTAAGGCTCTCTTTGGCGTCGGGGATGATAAAGATCGAGGCGTTATAGAGGGCGGCATCGAAACGCTGTTTACCGACGACTGCCTGCGGATTGACGGCATCACCGACCTCCAGGCGGATATCCGGGTTGCGGATAGATTTTCTGCCGTCGGCGATCATCTGCCCGGAGAGATCGATGCCGACCACCCGGCCCTTAAAGTTATTCTGCAAAACTTCCGCGGAAGCGCCGTTGCCGCAGCCGATGTCGAGTATCGTAGCGCCCTTTTTAATCTCCGCCGCCGCGGCCAGGCGCAGGGTCAGATCGGCAAAAAAGCGGTATTTCTCTTCAAAAGCCCGGTAGCGGTCGAAACTTTTATCGAAATTTCCGGCCACTACTTTCTTGATTTTTCGAATTATCGTATCATCCATTATCTTTTTTTATCCCTTCAGATAGGGCAGCATCGCTTTGAAATCAGGCCCTTCGGCGGCATTTAAGTAGTTGTAGAGAACCGTCTGCAGGGTGGTGATCTGACCGCCGGCCCGGCTGATCAGGTCGCAGCCCGCCCGCCAGTCGTGTTTATAGCGGGAGCCTGCGACATCGCTCAAGAGAAAGACGGCATAACCGATATCGAGCAGGTCAACCGCGGTCTGCATAACGCAGATATGGGTTTCAATGCCGATCATCAGAAGCTGGCGGCGGCCCAGTTTTTCCAGACGCTCGGTTATAAATTGCGCTCCGGAGAAGACCTTTTTACTGATCGGCTGATAATCTCCGCCTAAAACCTCTTTGACCTCTTCATTGGTGCTGCCCAGACCTTTCGGGTACTGTTCAAAAACGATAATCGGCAGCTGCAGCTGCTGGGCCATACGAATCGTCAGGATCGTCTGCTGATGCAGCTGCTGCCTGACCTCCTCGGAGAAGGTATTTAAAATGGCATCCTGATAGTCGATAATTATTAACGCGCTCTCTTCCCGAACCGGACAAAATGATCTGCTCATTGTACAAGCCTCCTTAATTCTTGAAAATTAGTAACTATTCAACACAAGTCAAAAAGCACCGAATATTGATGGATTTCAGTGAATTCTGGGGACATAACCCGATTTTCCGTAGGAAATTGGGATTGTGTACCCTGAATTTAACGCAGCTATTGGGGGAAAAGACAATTTTATATCAGCCTATTGGCATTTCGGGCAGTAGAAAGTAGACCGCCCACCCAGGATTATTTTTTTGATCGGGGCTCCGCAGACGGTGCAACACTCACCGGCGCGGCCGTAGACCTTTAATTTCAGGGCGAACTTGCCTTCACTGCCGTCGACCCCGTAAAAATCGGAGATCGTGGTGCCGCCGATTTTGATGGCTTCGTTTAATACCTCTTTAATCGTATCAACCAGCAGACGGCACTGTTTGCGGCTTAATTTACCCGCTTTTAAGGTCGGCCGGATCCGGGCCCGAAAGAGGCTCTCACTGGCGTAGATATTGCCCACGCCGACGACCCGGCGTTGATCCATAATGAAGGTTTTAACCGGTGTCGTCCGCTTGCGGCTGAGCTGAAACAGATATTCGGCATCGAACTTAGCGCTTAAGGGCTCCGGCGCCAGGTTGCCGAGCTCCGCAATTTGACCATCTGCATCCGGGGTTACCACGGCTACCAGACCGAATTTGCGGGGATCCCGATAGCGCAGACATTTTCCATTGTCAAGCGTAAGATCGAGATGATCGTGCCGTTCGGAGCTCTCCGCGGTATCCGGCAGACTCAGGGTGCCGGTCATTCCCAGGTGGATCATGAGAATGCGGCCGTCGCTTATATCAATCAGCAGGTATTTGGCCCGCCGCCGCACCCCGCATATAGCTTTATTTACCAGACTTTGTAAAGCCTTAACCGGCAGCGGCCGGCGTAATTTCTGACAACGCAGAGTAACCCCGGTAATCTTTCTTCCCGGCAGGTGGCAGCGCAGATTCGCGGCTACGGTTTCAACTTCAGGCAGTTCCGGCATCAAATTGTTCCTTATTGTATTTCCAGAAGATCATCATCATAAAGCTGCTGCAGAAAGCGCATAACGTCCTTTTCACAGGCGGCGGCCTCAACCTCGTAATCGAGCAGCAGCTGTTTGCTGATGTCGTCTGCCGTTCGCGGTTTTTCGAGCAGTTCCCAGATACGACCGCCGACTTCATCGAGACCGTAATATTTGCCGCTTTCAATACTCATCATAACGGTTTCGCCATCGATTTCGCTGCTTAGAAGTTTACGGCTCCGGACGACCAGCGAAGTTACGGCTAACGATTTTTTATCCATCACTACCCTTTTTTGCACGTGCAGTTAATTTTTTGAGTCTATTGCCAGATGTGAAAAGAAAATGCAAGCCGGCTCTGTACTTTGATTGAGTCTTCAGCCGTCTTGCAGCCGCGGATCGGTATGGAAGGAGATCAGGTCGTTGCCGTCTGAGTTCCTTAGATTTGTCTTTCCGGAAGCCTATAATTTGACAGAAATAATTATTTTTATATTAATGCTTGAATGTTACCGTAAAATTATGGTAGAAGTGTCTAGAAAAACCCGCACATTGACACGGATTTATAGAAAATAGTGCACTTATTTAGTAAAAATGATCATTTTCAATTATAACCTGCTTTTTCAGGATGAACCGGGCCTGGAAGCTGGTGCGATTAAGCGTGATGCTGAGACAATAGCGGTTGTTAAAGAGAGTGCGCCACAGTTTCCTGAAAACTTTGTTCCCAGGAGTGACTGGTTGGAAATGTCGGGGCGGCAGGCCCGCTACCGCAGCCGGCTGCCGTTCGAAAAAGCGGACAGAGACTTTTCCTGGGCTCTGGAGGTCAGGGGGGTACTATCGCTGGTTTGGGATGCGGCGGAGCGTAAGGTTTTTTATCGTAAGGGGGATGAGTATACGCCTGAACGTTTACGTTTCTGGGTTTTACATACCTTTTTCCCGCTGGTCCTGGAACTGCAGCGAGTCTATCGTATCCTCCACGTCGGCTCGGTCATGATTGAAGGTCAAGCGGTACTCTTTTCGGCCTTCTCCTTCGGGGGTAAATCGACCCTGACCGATTACTTCATCCGCCGGGGTCATACGTTGCTCTCGGATGATTGTCTGGCCATAGAAAAACGGCCTGACGGCTACGGCGCTATACCCTCATACCCTTTTTACCGACCGTTTCGGGAGACGGAAACTCTGGGCTATTATACGGATAACTTTACCCGGGAGCCGCAGCCGCTTGACGCTGTTTTCCTCCTTCAGAAAAGTGCCCCGGATGCTGCCGTAACCATCACGGAACTTAAAGGAATCGAGAAATTCAAAGCGTTTCACTACAGTTCCTTCATCCATTTTGAGTTTATGAGAGAGGAGCGTTTCACTTTTTTTATGCAGATGGGTCAATCTGTCGCGGTTTATCAAGTTGCAATCCCCTGGGATTTAAAACGGTTGGGGGAGGTTTACGAGATGATCGTGAGACATTGTAAGGATTTTCGGGGATAATCATCTTTTTTTACACCCGAATTTCTTTACGGGAATAGATGACCAATAAAAATACATGGGCAAGAAGAGTGAATCCGGGTTAAAATTAACGGGTTAAAATTAACAAGTTAGAGTTATAAAAGGGATTTACAAGGAAATAGAGATGGGGAAAAAGAACCAAATTTTTGAAAAATCTAGTCAGCAGGTTGTGCCATCGTCGGTTAAAGATACACGCCGCTCATTTTTAAAGAAGGCCGCTTATTCAGCCCCGGTACTGCTGGCCCTGGGACAACTGACCCTCCCGGCAAGGGTCGGGGCGGAGTCTCATGTTCCAGACCCCGTTTTTAGTCAGAGAAGGTCAAGGCGCCCCCCGGAATAAGTTATAAAGAGTAGTAATGGTAATCTAAGGCTATAATTTCTCCGATAGTCGGGACACCAGTTGAGAAAGGGGCGAGCCTAAACCTAAAAACGCCCTTTTTAATAGAAGACGGTTTGACAAACAGCAGCACTGCAAGGAGCCGTAGTATGAAGTGGACTAAATTAACGAAATGGGTGGTTGCGGTCGTGATGATGGGCTCTCTTTTGTCCGTATCAGCCCAGGCGAGTCAGGTGCGGGACTACTGGTTTGACAGCTGCCGCTGGAATGGCACTTCGGGAGAAGTGCTCGACCACAGCGGCAATGGCTATCATGGCACGGCGGCAAACGGTGCCCAGACGAACGGCGGCAGCAAAATTATTAATCGCTCAGCCTATTTTGACGGCACGGACGATTATATCGATACCGGCAGTGACCTGACCACCCTGACCGGTAGTACCGCAAGCCTGAGTTTTTGGATCAAAACAACCCAGACAGGAAATACTTTAGCCTGGAGTTCACCGGGCGTTACGGGTGTAGAAAATGTTGGTTCGACAGATGATATCTTCTGGGGCTGGCTGGATGCGAGCGGTCATATCGGCATCACTGTTGGCGATGGCCCGGATGTAAAAAGTACATATCTAATCAATGATGATATCTGGCACCACATCGTTATCACCCGCGATGCCGCCAACGGTGCCGCCGTTATTTATGTCGATGGTTCTCAGAGTGCAAGCGGTACTCTTAATACGACTTCTCTCAATGCCTCTTTTAGCAGCCTCGGGCGGATCGAAGATGGTGGTGGTACTCCAGAGTATCTTGCAGGTTATCTTGACGAAGTCGAGATTTATGATACGGTTCTAACCCAATCAGAAGTAACCGCTATCTACAACAATGAATCAGCCGGAAAGAACTGGGACGGATCAACCCGGCCGCCGGCGGCAAGCTGTTCAGCTTATGCATTCGACGACTACATCTTAACCGACATGAACACTTCCGTTTCCGACAATGTCCTGACCAATGATACGGGCGGTGGAATTCAGGTCACTTCCAATACCTCACCGTCACATGGCACACTGACATCAGGGGTCAATCCTGATGGAAGCTTCACTTATACACCTGCCAGTGGTTATACCGGCGACGACTCTTTTACCTATACCATTACTGCCGATGACAGCACCACATCAGATGCTACTGTTTATATAAGCGTTAGAAATATCGACAGTGCCTTAGTTGCCGACTACCGCCTGGATGAGTGCGGTTTCGATGGAACTGGAGGGGATGTAATTGACAATAGCATCAACGGCCTGAACGGCACAACCCGGAACGGCGCAGGTAGTACAACCGGTAAAATCTGCCGGGCCGCTTCTTTTGATGGAACGGATGATGATATCCTGGTGCCGGACAACGATAAATTTGATTTCGATCCGGCTGTCGGTTTTACCGTTTCAGCCTGGGTTTATGTGACCGCCGACAATGACGGCGTCTATGTCAGTAAAATGAGCGGAACCGGCAATGACGATGGCTGGGATCTCGAGCTTTATGGGGGTGACATTTATTTCGATATAAATGGCTTTGCTGCTTATGCTGGGTATGCGAAACCATCCGTCAACAGTTGGCACCATATTGTCGGCGTTTATGATCCAAATGCCAATAATGAAGTAATTCTTTATATGGATGGACAATTTAAGGATGATGTTAATTATAATACAACCTTCAGGAATGCGACGAATGATGATTTGACCATCGGCAGCGGCGGTGCGAATGGCTATCAGGAGTATTATGATGGTAACATCGATGAGGTAAAAATCTGGAGTCGTCCTTTAAGTGCTGCGGAAATCTCTGATATGTATGACAACGAGGCCGCCGGCCGCAACTGGGACAACGATAGCGATACAAGAGTCTGCAACACCTGCCAATGCACGGCCGACCCCGGCCCCAATCTGGTCAGTTTCCGGGCCGATTTCAGGAGCATGAGCAGCGGTAAAGATGTCGATACTATGCTGAGTCCCGACTTTGGTGTCAACTACGGCGTAGGAAACGACTGGGTGTTGTACGGAAGGGATTATGCCGTAGGCCCCGCCCCGGACGGCAATAATGATGCCTCCTATCATGTGATGGGTTTCAACGAAAATCTGGAATTCGGTAAAGGCTACTGGATAAAAAATTATTTGTCATCGAATGTAAACTACTCCTGCAATTTGAAAACGGTAAATTTTGATGCGACTATCACCGACTATCCCGCCTGTCAGTCCGCCAACGGGAAATGTGTACTGGTCGATCTGGTGGAACCCAACGGTACAAACAACCACGGCCCGTATATCTATACGCTGACTTCGTTCCCGGTATCCAAAAAAATACGCTGGGACAAGGTACGCGTACTTATAGACGGCACTGCCTACCCCATAGACGGTGCGCCGGCTCATACGCTCAATTCTACTATCTGGCGTTACGACGGCGACGGCAACAACTATACAAACATTACCCCGGGAACCACTCCGGGAATGGAGCATTATATAGACCCGTGTCATGGCTACTGGGTGGAGTTGGACAAGGATACGGCCGGCAAAGATGTTAAGCTGCTGATACCGCAGGAATAAGGAGAGAGTAATGAAATATGCAAAACAGATAAAAATCGTTGTCCTGTTACTGGTAATCGGTCTGGCCGCCGGGGTTTATGCAGCTGATAACGTAAAAGCCGAGAGGTCAGCTAAAAAGGTTAAGGGGCAAAAAGGATGGTACATCCGCCTTGTCACCACAAGTGACGACCTCAAAGATAACCATACGGTTTTCGGCTATCTCAAGGGTGCCAGCGACCAGAAAGACAAATATGACAGCGAAGCCCTGAGCGTCGGGGGGTCGCACTACCTCTATACAACGATTGATCATCCCGAATTTGCGAGAACCTCAGAGTATCGGAGCGATTATCGGGCTTCTCGGAAAGTCGGGAAAAAATCGGATACGTGGATTATTGTCGTTCACAGCGGGGATGCCTATGCCGATGTTACCCTCAGTTGGGATGGAATTACCCGGGTTAAAAAGAACCGGAAAGGTGATTTTGTCGAAAAACACAAACGCGGCAAAAAAATTCTGGGGAAAATGAGGTTGCTTGATAAGGAAAACAATATAAAAATTAATGTCAAAGCGGAAAATTCCTATACCTTCAATATGAACGGGAATAATGAGCATACACTTACATGGATATTGATGAAAGATGGCGAGGATGAACCTGTCATGTAATCGGGAATTAGAATAAAATGCGGAGACGAATTATAAGTCCAGAGTCACGGAAGATTTATAGTGTCGAATCCGAAGAAAAAATAGAGAAAAGGCAGTCGATAAGGTTGGCAAAAAAGTTTAACTTTTCGGGGCGGAAGTATTTTCTTAAAAATTTGACTTTTATAGATTAATTTGTTACTGATACGTGCGAAATAAAGTTTCAAGGCGAAAAGTAGAGCAGTATATTCGGATATTGGGAGTATTAGAATAATGAATAAAAGTATTGCGGGCGTAATTATTCTGGTAGCTATATTTTTGGTAACTACCGTTGGCGTTTCCTTTGCGGCCTCCGGGGCTGCGGTTTCCGAAGGTAAAATTTCGGTTTTTAAGAATGGGAAACTGAGTCGTAATCTTTCCGGTATCAACCCGGTTGAAGAGGGCCCCCTGCTGGTCTGTAACGGTAAATGCATGATCAGAGCGGGAGGGGTTTCCATTCTTGCCGAAGATCAGGCGGAACTGGCGATTGCCAGTCAGGGTCAGACCTTTGACCTTTTCGTCCGCAGCGGTCATGTTGAGTTCACTATCTCCCCCAGTGCCCGCAAGGTAGCCTTTCATACTCCCGAGGGGGTTTACAGCGTTGCCGATGTCATGTTTAATGCGAGCAGCGAGCCGGTAGTTCGCGGCTACATGCAGGTCGATGATAAAGGAGCCCGGGTCGGTGTTCGTGAAGGGCGGATGATCTTTGCCACGGCTGATGGCGCCAAATCGGTTAAAGCCGATGATCAGATTATCTTGGCGATGTCTGATGTCGAGAAAAAAGCCGCGGCCAATCCGGTTCAGGCTGATGCCGAGAAAAAGAAGAAAGCCGGGGGCAGGTTATGGTCTTCAGGTAACAGTTCTGCGATTGCCGCCGGTATGGTGGTTGCCGGAGGTGCTGTCGGCGGCATCGCTTACGCTGCCACGCGTAATAGCGGCGGCGGCAATAATGGACGACCCAGTCAGTCTCAATAGACTTAATAATCACGGCTGCCCGGAAAAAGATAATTTTCCGGGCGGCCGGTTTAGTTAAGGCAATTTCACTCAGTACCCTCAAGAGTTGTCGGCTCATTACGTCGGTAGCTCTTTTTTGTTAAAGGGTGCCCCGGATTTTATTGTAAACCCACAGGGTATCTTAAATAATTCCGAAAAAAGATTCCGTATGGCCTTATCCCGATATAAATTTTTGCCGCTGCTTTTGTTGCTGATCATTCTCTCCGGCTTTCTGCTGGCCGGTTGTGCCAGTGACCGTTTTGAGGCGACGACGACGGTTGAGGAGTTTCAGCGCGAGTACAAGGATGCCCGGCAGAAAGAGGATGAGCGTCTGCATCGTAACTACTTTTCCGCCGCCAATCTCTGTACGCCGGAGTCGCTTGATTACCGTCTGGGGGCCGGCGACCTGCTTTCGGTTACGGTTTTCGAAGATAAGGACATGAATGCCGAGGTTAGGGTCAGCTCCCGGGGTACGGTTACCCTGCCGATGCTGGGAGCCGTCAATGTTTTCCGGTTGACGGCGGTAGAGGCGGAAAAGAAGATTGAGGATATCCTGCGGCAGAAATATCTTCATGATCCCCATGTCAGTGTCTACATCAAGGAGCACGTCAGTCGTCAGATAACGGTTGTCGGAGCCTTGAAAAATCCCGGCAGTTTTGACTGTTTAAGCAAAAAACACCTGCTCGATGTTCTGGCCATGGCCGGCGGTCTCACCAAAGAGGCGGGCGAGGTGGCCTATATCACCCGTGAAAATCCGAAAACCGGCAAAACCGAAAACTACGTCGTTGATCTTGATGATCTGGTGCGTAAAGGCAATATGGATCAGAATATTGTCATTCTCGGAGGAGACGAACTTTTTGTCCCCAAGGCCGGGCACTGTTTTGTCGACGGGGCCGTGCGCAAGCCCGGTATCTATCCGGTGAAGAGTGATCTTACGGTTACCGAAGCCATCGCTCTGGCCGGCGGCCTGACCAACTACGCGGAAGAGGATGAGATCAAACTGGTGCGCTACGTCAGTAAGGGGCAGCGGGAAATAATTCGCCTGAAATACAGTGAGCTCCAGGAGGGACAGGGGGACACGATCTATCTTCAGGATAATGATATCGTTTTTGTTGAGCTAAGCGGCCTCGGCACATTTTTCTCCGGTTCCGGTTTCAGTCTCGGTTTTATGGGGACCGGTTTCAATTACAAAACCCCTCTGAAATAGATTGTTTTCGTGAGCCCTTCAACTTCGGACTCAACCCTGCCGCTGGAGACAAGCTCCCGGCGTTCCGTCCTCTTTTTGTTGATAACCATGCCGCTCCTTTTTGGCGCGACGCATCCATTTATCCAGGGTCTTTATACCTTTTTTCTGCTGCTCGGGGCCGGCGGCTGGTGGATTTTTATCGGTTCCAACTCCAACCTGCAAACCTCTTCCCGCCGCCGGCGATCTTCCCGAAAGAGTCGGAATCCGGTTTCAATTACGGTTTCTGATTCGCAAGCAGTCTCCCGGAGAAAAAATTTTCAGCTTACAGCAATTATCCTGCTGCTGCTCTATATCGGTTTTACCTGCGTACCTTTGCCTCTGGGGCTGCTTAACTGGCTCTCACCGGAGCGGGCCCGGAATCTGGAGGTGGTCAACCGCCTGGCGGATGCCGGGATTAAATTCGCCCCGCTCAGTTACAGTGCTCTTCTGACCTTTAAGCAGGGTCTTTTTTATCTCTCTCTCCTGCTCTACTATTTCAGCTTGAAGAAACTTCTGCGCCGCGATTCGGATTTTGTCCGGCAGGTTGTAACCGTGATCGTGGCGGTCGCTCTTTTTGAAGCGCTTTACGGCCTGCTCCAGGTTATGAACAGCAGCCTCGGGGTTCTCTGGCTGCCGAGCTCACTGGGGGCGGAAGGGGTCGCCCGGGGCACGATTATCTATCGCAACCAATACGCAACCCTGCTTAATATGTGCTGGCCTTTAGCTCTGGCGATGGCGGCCCTGAACTATAAAAAATATCCCGCTCCCCTTTTTCTTTTTGCCGCCGGCATGATTATTCTGGCGCTTATTTTTTCGCTTTCCCGCGGCGGAATAATTGCTTTTTTATGTATCTCTGTGATAATGGCTGCGGCGATGCCTTTCAGCCGTCGGCAAAAAACCTGGGTCGTTTTGCTGCTCTTGATTTTCCTGACACTCTACGGCTCCCTGCTCGGCGGCTACGGCAACCTGCTCCAGCGCTTCAGCGATTTCGGCGCCGGCGCCGTCGGTCGTTTTTCCGTCTGGCTTATGAGTCTGCCGATGCTTTTTGACCATCTGCTGACCGGGATCGGGCTTGAATCTTATATCAAACTGTCTCCTCTTTACCTGAAGAATATGTCGGCGTCTCTGCTCTGGGACCGGGCCCATAATGAATATCTGGAGCTGGCGATTGAACTCGGCTGGCCGGCGATGCTGCTTTTCTGCGGTTGTCTGATCAGCGGCTTGATGGCTTACGGCCGGCGGCTTCTTTTAAGAAGAGATGCCCTGCTCGGGATTGCCGCTTTTGCCGGTATCGTTAGCTTTTTTATCCACGGTTTTACCGATTTCGGCTGGCGTTTGCCGGTCAACTGTGTCTATTGTGTTACCCTGTTGGCGCTGCTTGCCGCAGAACTTGATAAAAAACCGAAAAAAGTTATAGAAAATCATGGAACCAGCTGATTTAATCGATGTTCATTGTCATATTCTGCCGGGATTTGATGATGGGCCGAAAAATCTGCAACAATCTCTGGAACTGGGGCGTTGCTATGTTGAGGCCGGAGTAAAAAGGGTTGTTGCCACGCCTCATTTTCTTCCCGGCACGATCTGGACGGCCGGTCCGAGGCAGATTCTGGACGGCATCGGCAAATTGCGGAAGATTTTCGCCGAGCGTGAGCTTGAACTTGAGATTCTCCCCGGTATGGAGATAGCGATTCAGAAAAATATGGGAGCCCGGCTGGAACAGGGGGCTTATCTGCCTCTAGGCGCAAGCCGCAGTTATCTTCTCGAACCCCCTTTTGAGATCTCCCGCTTCAACCCTCTGGAACCTCTGGTTGAATTTATTGAGCGGGGGAAAAAGGTTATTCTGGCCCATCCCGAACGCTGTGAATATTTTCAGCAGAATCCGGAAACCCTGCGGCAGGCTCATGACCAGGGAACGGAGCTGCAGATAAACTGCGGCAGCCTGCTCGGCCGCTTCGGGCCGGCGGCCAGGGAAACCGTGGGGCAACTGCTAAAATGGGGTGTGGTTGATTATCTGGCCTCCGATGCCCATTCCGCCCGCAGCCGCAGGCCGCCGGATAGCGTGGAGTGGAGTGAACTGCAGAAGTTAATATCGCCGGAGGTTTTACAGCAAATCGCCGTAGATAATCCTGCGAAACTCTTGAATATAAATTAAAACCATCTCAATGTGGGGACAGAATTCAATCCTGTCCCCGGTAATTCCGGTAATTCCGGAAATTTGGTAATAAAACCGACAGAGAGAAATTTATGTCCATAGATAATAACTTAGATGATATGAAACTTGAAGATAAAGGTCACAGCGACTATCCACTGGCGAACCCCGATGCCGCCGCCCGGACAAATCCCCGCAACCTCCCCTCCACGGATGTGCATGAGCTTCTGCCGCCTCTTGAAGAGGAGATTCATCTGCGAGACTATATTGAAGTTATTGTTCGGCGTAAGTGGATTGTAATCTCGTTTTTGCTGGTCATTTTTTCGGCAGTGGCGATCTTCACTTTGACCCGCACCCCGCTCTTTAAGGCGGAAAGTGTGGTCAAGATCTCCCGCCAGAGTGCGAGAACCACCAGTTTTGCCAGTCTGCAGGAGGAGCGTTACAGTTACGGGATCGATTTTGTTGAAACCCAGATCAAGCTTATGCAGAGCGAACAGCTCGCCGGCCGGGTTCTAAAGGTCCTGAATCTGGCCGAGGATCCGGTATTTACCGGAGAGAAGGAGAAGTCGGAGCAGGAAGAGAGCCCGGGAATTTTTTCTCAGATCAAAGAGATGCTGGCGATGCTCAAAGATTTTGTCCGTTTCAGTGACGAGGAAGAGTCGACGAAAACAGTCTTAAGCCCCGAGGCTGAGGCCCGGTTTCGGGAAGAGGGGCTGCTGCAGAAGTTGATGGCTGGTCTCAGCGTAAGTCAGATGAACAAGAGTGAGCTGGTTACCGTCAGCTTCTCCTCTCCCGACCCGGCCCTGGCGGCCCGTATCGTCAATGCGTCAACGCGTGAATTTATCAATATGCAGATGGACAGCCGGCTCGAACTTGCAAAAAATGCCAGTAAATTTCTGGCGAAAAAGATCAAGGAGTCGCAGATCAAGCTTGAGACTTCGGAGAAAGAGCTGACCCGGTTTTCCCGCCAGATCGGCATTGTTTCCCTCGATCCCAAATCTAACATGATCATGAAGCAGCTGGAAGAGCTCAACGCGGCTCTGGCCACGGCCCGGGCTCAGCGGCTGGCGAAAGAGGCCATCTACCAGCAGGCGATCAGCGGCAGCAGCAGTAATCTGAACCAGATTCTTGATAACGAGCTCATTCAGCAGCTGCAGCAGCAGTACAGCCTGCTCGATTCTCAATACGAGGATCTCAGCACGACCTTCAAACCTGATCATCCGAAAATGAAGCAGCTTAAAGCCCGTATGGATAAACTTCTGGCTCAGATAGATCAGGAAAAAGAGAAGATCGTCGCGGCCATTAAAAATGATTATGAGACGGCCCTGAAAAGCCAGCTCTATCTCGAGAAAAATGCCGAGGAGCAGAAGCAGAAAGCGCTTGATCTGGGGGAAAAAGCGGCCCAGTACAAGATTTTGGCCCGTGAGGTTGAAACCAATAAATCGATCTATGACAGTCTCCTGCAGCGCTCCAAGGAGATCGAAGCCACGGTCGGGGCCACGGCCGCCAATGTCGAGATTATCGATAGCGCCCGGATTCCGCTGTTTCCCTACAAGCCCCGGGTCGCCCGTAATCTTCTGCTGGGCCTGATTCTCGGTCTTTTTGCCGGGGTCGGGGTCGCTTTCCTGCTTGAATACATGGATAATACGATCAAAAATCCGGATGAGCTGGCCTTTCGCTACCACATCCCGATTCTCGGTCTGGTGCCTTTTGTCAAGGGTAAAAAAATTACGGCCGAGGAGATCGGCACCACAACCTTCAATGAACCCCGGGCCCAGCTTTCGGAATCGATTCGCACGGCCATGACCTCGATCGATCTTTCGGCCGTCGACCGGCCCCCGAAGAGTATTCTTATCACTTCGGTTCTGCCCGGGGCCGGGAAAAGTACGATCTCAAGCAATATCGCTCTCTCCTTTCTCTCCACCGGCAAAAACTGCCTGCTGATCGATGCCGATCTGCGTAAACCCAGTCTCCATAAAATTTATCATGCCGCCGATCGCAGCAAAGGTCTCTCGAGCGTACTCACCGGCCTGGAAAAGCTCCAGGATGTTATTTACAAGACCGACTATGAGGGCCTCCATCTCATCTGCAGCGGCCCCCTGCCCCCGAATCCGGCTGAGCTTATCAGTTCCCGCCGCATGCGTGAGCTGCTTAAAGTATGCTGCAAATACTACGACCATGTGATTATCGACAGCCCCCCTTACCAGGGCTTTGCCGAACTGCTGATTCTTGCGAATATGGTCGACGGCACTATCCTGGTTACGGTTGAGGGTGATACGCCGCGCGAAGGGGTCAGCCACTTCCGCAAATCCCTGCTTAATATAGGGGGGAATATTCTCGGGGCGATCGTCAACAAAACCGGTCGGAAAAAAGGTTACGGTTCCTACAGCAGCTACAACTATTCTTATAATTATGAATACGGCAACCAGGAAGAGAGCTCTTAGGCGGTAAAAAATCGCAAACTTGTATGAAACCTAAACTATCCACCATAAGCCGCATATCTCTTTTCCTGGTACTGCTGATCTGCGGCCTGCTGCAGCTGAAAATATCCCTCTTTGAACAGAGTCAATTCAGCCGGCCCCGGCCCCATTCCCGCCTTTGGCAGCAGCAGATCAATCCGGAATATCTGACGGAGGCGGCCGAAAATCTCTCTCTGACCCAGGGTTTGAGTGATAAAACTCTGCACCTTTTGCAGAGAGCCTTAACCTTGAATCCGCTCTACATTACCGCCTGGGTAACCCTGGCTGAACTCGATATTTCGCAGGGTAAAAAAGATAAGGCCCGGGAAATTATGGCTTATATCAATCAGCGGATGGTGGATGTGGCCCGCTGGCGCTGGCGAAAAACCATGCTTGCCTACCAGCTTGAGGATCGGGAGATTCTGGCCCGGGATTTAGCTTATGCCGTGGCTGAGATTCCGGCCCACCGGCAGCAGGCCCT
The DNA here is from genome assembly GCA_024763535.1 of Thermodesulfobacteriota bacterium. Lineage (GTDB taxonomy): Bacteria > Desulfobacterota > Anaeroferrophillalia > Anaeroferrophillales > Tharpellaceae > Tharpella. The sequence continues at coordinate 1,562 of JANTFH010000040.1, read as the reverse complement.
CGACCTTGCCGCCGACCTCTGGCCTGATGCTGAAACCCGTCTGGGAAAACTCGGAGAGTTAAACCTGCTCCATCTTTTTCGTTACTCACTGCTTCCCGAACGCCTGGAGCAGGCCCGTATCTACTGGCCTAAGGTGCGCGATAATCCGGATTTGAAACTGCGTAACAAGCTTCGTTTTATTGAACTTCTGCGGCAGCGGGGCGATTTCGATTCGGCCCGGGCTGCCTGGCGGCAGCTGTTGGGGACCGATGAAATTCTCTACAACGGCAGTTTCGCGACTGCTCCGCTGCAGACCGCTTTCGGCTGGCGTATCGGCCGGGCCGCGGGCAGCCACTGGGAATTGATGTCGCTGTCAAAAAGCGGCAAAAGCGTTTTTCATCTCCATTTCAGCGGCGATGAGAATGTCAACTACCACCATCTGCTGCAGTATTTTATTCTCCCGGCAACGGGGGAAAATACCGTCTTGAACTGCACCCTGAGCGGCGATGTCAGCTGTAAAAATTTGACTACCGAACAGCGTCCCTATTTCGAAATCGTCGGGGTCGGCACAAAATCGCTGCGGGTTAAAACGCCGCTGTTTGCCGCCACTCAGGAAATGACATCTTTTACTCTTGATTTTACCGCGCCTTCCGGCTGCCGCCAGGTTTATGTGCGGCTCAGGCGCCTGAAAAGCAAAGATATCAACTGTCTGATTGCCGGTGATATCTGGATTACCAACCTTAAGATTACGACTGAGATATCAACCGATGACTAAGCCGCAGCCTGAAACTATCGACCGGCTGATTGAAAAAATCGCCCGTCACACCTCGACTGAGGAGCTGATTATCTTTGTCGCCGATAATTTTGGGATGCTGGCCGCGTGTGAGAAAGCTGCGGCTTTGCCGGAGAGTTCCGATGCCGGGGCCCGCACCCGGTTTGAACAGCGTTGTCGGAAATTCAGCACTACCTCATCAGTTGTCGGGAAGGAGTGTGAGCGGCTTTTGTCGATATTCCAACCCGGCCTGGCTCAGGATGAGCAGTACGAGCTGCTGGGCCTGACTCCGCTGGCGTCAATTGCCGAAGTTAAAAGTGCCTTTCATAAACTCAGTTTTCGCTACCATCCCGATAGCTCCGCGGCCGCTGACAGCGGCGACAATGCGGAAAAATTTATCGCCGTCTGCCGGGCCTACAAGAAAATTATGCTGGCCCATGAAAATCTGAAAGCGGAGAAAAGCCCGGTTGAAACTCTGCCCTGGCAGTCCGGTTCCCGGCCGCAAAATTCCAAACCGCAGCCGCAGAAACGTAAAGCTTTCATTCTGATTGCCGCCATAACCATGGTTTTGCTCATCGTCATTTTTGTTGCTCACCGTGGTTATCGTAAACGGGCGATGTTGAAAAGCCTCGGCCACAGTACCACAGTTGCCGCCGTCGCCTCCCGGCCGCAGCCGCAGGCAAAGCCTGAACCGAAACCTGAGCTGAAGCCGGAGCCGGTAGCGGTTTCCCCAGTTTCAGCGCCGGAGGTTCCGACTGCGGCCGCAGTTACACCTGAGAAACCGGAACCCGTTAAGGTCGCGGCGATAATC
>JANTFH010000039.1 GCA_024763535.1 Thermodesulfobacteriota bacterium | reverse complement strand
TAGTCTTGGAGTCGAGTTTGATGCATATCTCAAATATAAACTCTATGACAATCTTGAGTTTGCTGTTAATGCCGGTTATCTCTTTGCCGATGATGCCATGGATTTCTATGAAGTTGATCGCGATGGCAGCAGTGATGAAGATATCTTCATCAGTACCTGTCGGGTTCGGTATAAATTCTAAGAGAGTTTGTACTTGAGATTTACTTCCAGAAGGGGAAGCGGGTAACCGCTTCCCCTTTTTCTTTGCTTTTTACTTGAGCTATAATAGTAAAAAGGCTATATATATGAATTGGCAACCGGAGGCCGCCGGCCGAAAGTTTAAGAGATGATATTTTTGATAAGATATTTTTTATAGTGGGGGAAATGTTGAATTTCAAATATAGATTGCGTAGAGTTTCAATTCTGATCGTCTTCTGTCTGCTCATGGCATGTCTGCCGGCTCTCTTAACGTCGGTTTTTGCGGCGCCGGTCTCGGCTCGTTTCAGTTCTTTGTCCGGTTATCTGGTCCAGGCTGGATCCCGAGGGCTGGTGATTGACTGTGGGCGGAAAAAAGGGGTGGCCGTAGGTGACCTGTTTGCCGTTCTCCAGCCCGGGCCGCCGCTGGTTCATCCCGTAACCGGTCGTCCACTTGGAACTCAGGAGAGACTGGTGGCCTCCTTGAAGGTGGCCCGGGTAGAGCCGGATTACGCGATCTGTCGCCCGCTTAACCGTTATCAGAAGGTTGCCTTAAGTCGTGGTTTAAGGGTCAAGCGTTTTGCCCAGATGGCTGCGGTTTTTATCGATCTCAACGGAAACGGGACTGATATCTTCTCGCGGGTTCGTGAAGCTCTGCCTCAGCTTAACTGGTCTGACTACGGAGTCGGATTGCGTCTGCGGCAGACCCTCAACCGCCCCGGGGCTCTCGGGGCGATGGGTTATGATCTCTATGTTGTCAATCAGGGATCCAAGTTGACCTTCTATAATGGCGATCAGGAACTGGTTGCTGCCTGGAACAGCAATAGTTTTATTGCTCCGGCAGCTTCAGCAACTGCCGGACTACGAAAAGATTCCGGAGCGGACGGCAGGTATGGATTGTCTACTGACGACCAGGACCAGGTTCTTTTGAAGCATTATCGGGAGTTGGCAAAGGTGACCCTGGTGGTTAAGGGAATGGACGTTGGTGATCTGGAAAATGATGGCCATCCGGAGATGGTTTTTACCGATGGCGAGAAAATTTATGTCTATGAGATCACTCCTAAAGCGCTCAAATATAAATACCGTTATCATTTTCAGCGTTTCGGATCAATTATCAATATTCAGGTTGGAGATATAACCGGCGATCATAAAGATGAGATTCTGGTTAATACCTTCAAGGAGACCGAGGATGGTTTCTCCTCATTCGTGGTGGCTAAAAGAGATGGTAAATTCCGGATTGTAGCGGATCATATTCCCTTTGTTATGGGTCTTTTAGGCGGGCGTTCGGTAGCTGACAAAGGAGTCTATTTTGTCGGTCAGGTATTTGCTCATGAAACTCTTTTTGGAGGTCAGGTTTCTCAGCTTAAACTTCTTGATGGCAAGGTCAAATCGACCGGCAAATTCGTTGTCCCGCTGGAATTTACTTTGCCGGGGGCGGTTTATGCCGATGTCAATAATGATCACATAAAAGAGCTATGTTTTATCAACAGTCATAATTTTCTGGAGATTTATCAGGGGAGTAAACGGCTTTGGGTAAGTGAAGAACGTCTCGCCGGGTCACTGCAGAATGTACAGTATGAGGTTGGTACCGAGAAGGTAAGTTATACTGAGAAACGGCAGATAAGTACCCCCTTAAAGGTTTGTGATGTTGATGGCGACGGAGTCAGTGAACTGCTGGCGACCGACAATGAGTCGGAAATGTCAACCGCAATCGGGGACTACGGCTTTCTCAATAAGGGTAATATCAAGATGATTAAAAACTCCGGCCGAGGTTTTGCTGTGCGCAAGGTAACCGGAATTATTGACGGGCCCCTGCAGGGTCTGCAGATAATCGATGGTGAACTGGTTTGCGCGATGGTTAAACGGGGTGATGATCTGCTGAAACTTTCCGGGACTACCTACCTGCTGGCCTTTCCCCTGCCGAAAAAAGTGAGGCGGAATTACTGAAGGGTGTCTCAAAAAATTAGAATTTTCACCCAAAGGGCACAAGTATTCAAGCGCAAGGCAGACGAAAATTTTAACCGGATGAATACATTAAGTATTTCGAGGATTAAAATTTGAGCCTAACGCAGCGATTGGGTAAAAAGGCAATTTTGGGGGATACCTTGAAGAAAGCGTTCCAGGCGGTTCATGGCCTCAGCAATATTTTCCAGAGAATTGGCGTAGGAAAAACGGATGAAACCCTCTCCGTTTTCACCAAAGTCGATACCCGGGGTCACACCGACCCCGGCTTTTTCCAGGATCTCAAAGGCGAAATCATAGGAGTTGCGGGTAAATACCCCGGCGTTGGCAAAAATGTAGAAGGCTCCGGTCGGCTCGACCGCAACCTCCAGGCCGATCTCGCGGACTCTTTTCAAGGTAAAACGCCGGCGTTCATCATAAATCCGGCGCATCTTTTCGAGATCTTTAGCAACCTCAGCGGAGGTTAAGGCGGTCAGGGCCGCGACCTGTCCGAAATGGCTGGCGGAGATCATGAAACTCTGCTGCAGGGTCTGCAGGGTTCTCATATAGCGGGGCGGAGCAATCAGGTAGCCCAGGCGCCAGCCGGTCATGGCGTAGAATTTGGAAAATCCGTTGAAGACAAAAGCGTTGTCGGTGAATTCCAGAATCGAGTGTTCATCTCCTTTATAGACCAGCCCATGATAGATTTCATCCGACAATATGGTAACCCCCAGACCGGCAAGTTCCCGCATTCTATCTTTTTCGAGCAGATTACCGGTAGGATTGGCGGGCGAGTTGATGAGTATGGCCCGGGTTTGCGGGGTGATACTCTTTTTGACGATCTTAGGGTCAAACTGAAAACCGCTCTCTTTATCAACCTTGATCGGTTGGGGAATACCGCCGCAGTATGAGATGAAATTGCTGTAACAGGCATAGCCCGGATCACTGATGAGAACTTTATCGTCCTGATTAAGCAGGGCCGCGCAGGCCAGCAGCAGGGCCGGCGAGGTGCCGGAGGTGACCAGAATCTGTCCTGGGTCGATTTTCACCCGGTAGCGCTTTAGATAGTGATCGGCGATGGCCTGGCGCAGTTCCAGGGTCCCAAGGCTGTGAGTGTAGTGAGTTTTATCCTCGCTCAAGGCCTTGACGGCACTCTCTTTGATAGTTCCAGGGGTCGGGAAATCTGGTTCGCCGACCGAAAGGTGGATGATTGAGCGGCCCTCTCGTTCAAGCTGCTGGGCCCGTTCCAGGATATCCATGGCCATGAAGGGTTTGAGTACCTCAGCCCGGCGGGAGTAATCGGCGCTTTTCAATGTTGTTACCTCGGAGAAAATTTCTCTAATTTTTAACCTTACAAAGGTAGCTTCAGGTCAATGTGGTTGCGAATGACTAATGACTACTTTAATTGAGTTTAAAAATCAAGTCGCAAAACCGGTCTTTATGCCGATTGCTTTTATTCATTAATCTATGTTATTGGCGGGCCGGAAAGATTTTTAGCGGTTGAAGAATCTTAAAAAATATCCGGTTTTTGCAGTGGCCGGGTGAGGAGTGGTTATGTTTTCGACGGAAAAGTTGATCAAGATGGCTTTGGAGGAGGATTTAGGCTCCGGTGATGTCACAACCCTGTCGACCGTACCGCCGGGAACGACGGCTCGAGCTTTGATTAAAGCCAAAGAGGAGTGTGTCGCCGCCGGAATTCAGGTTTTGGGGCTGGTTTTTCGTACTCTTGACCCCTCACTCAAGATTGAAGCCCGGGTCAGCGACGGTGACCTGGTTAAGGTCGGCGATCCTCTGATGGCTGTGACCGGTAATGTTATCTCTATTCTGATGGCTGAAAGAGTTGCCTTGAATTTTGTTCAGCGTCTCTGTGGCATTGCTACTTTAACCTCCAGTTTTGTCAGTGAAGTTGGAGCCTACGGGGCCGAGATCGTGGATACGCGCAAAACCACCCCGGGATGGCGTTCTCTGGAAAAATACGCGGTTCAGGTCGGGGGTGCCCGCAACCACCGGCACGGGCTTTTTGATGGTATTCTGATCAAGGATAATCATATTCGCGCGGCCGGCACCGTAACCGATGCAGTCAGCCACGCCCAGCGTATGGCTCCGCACGGTTTAAAAATTGAGGTCGAGGCCGCCGATCTGGATCAGGTCAAAGAGGCGGCCCGGGCCGGAGCCGATATTATTCTGCTGGATAACATGAGTGAAGAGTTGCTGCGGGAAGCGGTCGGCTATATTCGCAATGAGTATCCGGCGATTAAGCTTGAGGCCTCGGGCGGGATTGTTTTAGAGAATGTGGCTAAGGTTGCCGCCTGCGGCGTCGATTTCATCTCGGTCGGAGCTTTGACCCATTCGGCTCCGGCTATCGATATTTCACTCGACCTGGTAGCGTGATAGAGCCTTTTGTGATGACTCCCTGGGGAGGTAGGGTTCTTACCTTTTCTACGCTTGATTCAACCAGTCGACATCTCTGGCGGCTGGCTGAAAAAGGGGCACCGGAGGGTACGGTGGTGGTGGCCGATCAGCAGTCTGCCGGCCGCGGTCGCCGGGGCCGGCAGTGGCATTCGCCGGCGGGCTTGAATCTCTATTTCTCTTTACTGCTGCGTCCCCGGATCGAATTTGATAAACTGCCGCAGTTCTCTCTGGTGGCCGCGGCGGCCTTGTGGCACGGTTTGCGGCAGGATTGCCCCGGACTGACCATCAAATGGCCCAATGATCTTCTCTGTCGGGGTCTGAAACTGGCGGGAATTTTATCGGAAATGAAACCCGGTTTAAGCGGGGCCGAATTTGTGATTATCGGGATTGGCATTAATGTTAATGCGGAAATTGATGATTTTCCCCCGGATCTACGGGATCAGGTGACCTCGGTTAAATGTGAATCCGGAAGTTGTGTTTCACTGGCTTCGCTTCTGCCGCGACTGTTGGAAGAACTTTTTACTTTTACCGAGATGTTCAACCGGGAAGGTTTGGCGGGATCGATAGGTGAACTTGTTAACCGCAATTTTTATCTTAAAGATAAAAAGATCGTTATTCATTCCGGTAACGATAAAATTAAGTGCCGGGCCCGTTGGATTGATGGTGACGGACATCTGGTCGCAACTCTCGCCGACGGGCGTCAGACCTCATTCAATGCCGGTGAAGCCTGGCTCGCAAAAGCTGATTAAAGGTATCTTGAAAAAAATAATCTATCAATATCATTTGTTTGCGGGCTGTTTCCGCAGCAGGGTTTAAGTTAATGTTAGTAGTTGTTGATGTAGGTAATACGCATACGGTTTTAGGTCTCTACCGTCGGGATGATCTGCTTGATCACTGGCGCGTTTCAACCTCAACCGTGCGGACCCGGGATGAGTATATCATCCTGATACAGGAATTTCTGCGTTCTGTCGGCGGCGGCCGCAGTGAGGTCAACGGCATGATTATCTCCTGTGTTGTGCCTTCGGTTCTGGATGAACTTTTAGGCCTGGCCGGCAAATATTTTCATTTTCGGCCGCTGGTAGTTGGGCCGGGAATAAAAACCGGATTGCCGATTCTGTTGGATAATCCTCGTGAGGTCGGGGCCGACCGGATAGTTAACGCGGTTGCCGCTTATCAGATATACAAAAAAGCGATGGTGATTATCGATTTCGGTACGGCCACAACATTCGACTGTGTTTCGGAGAGAGGCGAATATCTGGGCGGAGTTATTGCTCCGGGGATGAATATATCTATGGAAGCTCTCTGCTCGCGGGCTTCAAAACTGCCCCGGGTCGAATTGCGGCGGCCGAAGGATGTGGTGGGCAAAAATACGGTTCACTGTATGCAGTCCGGCATCGTCTACGGCTATCTCTCGCTGGTTGAAGGTCTGGTTACCAGGATCAAAACTGAACTTGAAAAAGATCTGCTGGTGGTGGCTACCGGCGGTTTAGCCAAAGTGGTCGAGCGGGAGATTGACATTATTGATGATGTCGATGAGTTTCTGACTCTTAAGGGGCTTAAGTATCTTTACGATCTGAACAGCTGAAGCTGTTGCGGAAAAATTGTTCCTAAATTTGATAACTTCATTGAGTGCGATTTCTCAAACTGGTTTGAACCTGCTCGGGCCTCGTATATCGAAAATAAATATAATTTTTAAGGTATCTGTTAGTCATAAAAATTGACTTGACAGCTGAAAACAAATACGATATTATTAGTAATGTTTATCTTGTTTTCGAAAAAACAGTTAATTTTTTGACTTAGGATTTTAGTAGATGAAACTGACCAGAGCATCAGATTACGCAATTCGTGGGGTTGTCTATATGTCCATGCAGCCCGAAGGCAGTATTGTTGTTATTCCCGAGGTCGCCCGGGAGATGGACGTTCCGGTCGGTTTTCTGGCGCGGATCTTTCAGAGTTTAAGCCGGGCCGGGATTGTGATTTCGCACCGGGGTAAAAAGGGTGGCTATTCGATGGCCCGGGGGCCGGTGGATGTCACCCTATGCGATGTCATCGAAGCGGTTGAGGGTGACATTAGACTTAACCTCTGTCTTGATGGTTACAACGCTTGTGATCGCATGGGTTTCTGCGCGATCCGCAAAGAGCTGGCCGTGGTTCAGGAAGATCTTATTAAAAGCCTGCAAAAGACCAACTTTGCCGAACTTGCGGTGCAGGAACAGAAACATCGGGATTCGTTGTAAACCTGATAAGAGCACTTATTTGCGACTAACGGAAGTCTCCTTGAGTGCGGGTCGCAAAGGCTCTTTAGGCTGCGGATTGAATTTCCGCATTAATCTCTAATCATCTTCTGTAGTTTTTCAAGAATATTCAGGGCCTTGATCGGGGTTGTCCGGTTGAGGTCCTGTTTTTTTATGAGTTGTTTAAGAGCTGCGCTTTTATCATCGCAACGCTTTTCGGTGGTCGGCGGGGACGGTTCAAGCAGGGGCAGGTAACCGCTTTTTAAGCCATTGGTGCGGCTGCTTAAAATACTTCTGCCCGTCATGCGCAGATTCTCCCCTCCCGAAATTTCAGCCGCCTCCAGATTTCCCAGGATCTCCCGGGCCCGGGTTAAAACCGCATCCGGAATGCCCGCCAGTTTGGCGACCTCGATGCCGTAACTGTGATTGGTGCCGCCCTTGATAATCCGCCGCAGAAAGGTTATGCCGTCATCCCGCTGCTGTACCGCCACATTGTAGTTGGCGATTCTTTCCTTAATCAGCTCAAGTTCAGTCAGTTCATGGTAATGGGTCGCAAACAGGGTCAGGCTGCCGCAATTTTCATGGATCTCTTCCGCAATCGCCCAGGCCAGGCTCAGGCCGTCAAAGGTACTGGTTCCCCGGCCGATTTCATCCAGAATAATTAGACTCTCAGGCCCGGCCTGGTGCAGGATTCGGGCGGTTTCCGTCATCTCAACCATAAAGGTTGAAAGTCCGCGGCCTAGGTTGTCCGAAGCTCCGACCCGCGTGAAGATGTGGTCGAAGATACTTATCTTGGCCTTTTCCGCCGGGACGAAAGAGCCCATCTGTGCCATCAGGGCGAAGAGCCCGTTCTGGCGCATGAAGGTCGATTTACCGGACATGTTGGGGCCGGTGATGATCCACAGCTGTTCCTTCTCCCGATCCAGGGTGGTAGTGTTGGGGACAAAATTTTCGCTTAAGATTTCGATTACCGGGTGGCGGCCCTCTTCGATCTCCAGCAGTTGCCGGTCGCTGACGATCTCCGGACGGCAGTAGCGATGCCGGTCGGCGACTTCAGCTAAAGCGCATAAAACATCGAACAGGGTGAGGCGCACAGCCGATTCACGAATCTCTTTAAGCTGCCGGCAGGCCCGCTCCATCAAGGCGAGAAAAAGCCTGTGCTCAATTAAGTTGATCTTCTCTTCGGCTCCGAGAATCTTCTCCTCATAAGCTTTTAACTCATCGGTTATGAAACGGTCGGCATTGGTCAGGGTCTGGCGCCTGATATACTCGGCCGGCACCTGTTCGGAATGTCTTCGGGTAACTTCAATGTAGTAGCCGAAAACCCGGTTGAAACGGACCTTCAAGGCGTTTATGCCGGTTTTCTCCTTCTCCTTGAGTTCGTATTCGATAAGCCACTGTTTGCCGTTTTTACTGATTGAACGCAATTCATCCAGCTGATTGTCGATGCCCTCCCGGATCATCCGGCCTTCGGTAATTGAGAGCGGCTGTTCCTCCAGCAGGGTTTCACTGATGGTGTCGCTTAATTCCTTTAGTTCGTGCAGCCCGGTTAGAGCCCGGTTGATCAGGGCCGGCTGCAGGGGGAGCCCGGCGAGCAGCTCCTTGATCTGCGGAATCAGCTTCAGGGAGTCTCGAAGGCTCAACAGATCCCGCCCGTTGGCCCGGCCCGATGCCAAACGTCCGGCGAGACGGTCAAGATCGTAGAGTTTTCCCAGGTGGCTCATAAGTTCCCGCCGGCAGCGTTTCTCCTCCAGCAGAATCTCCACCGCATCCAGACGCTGTTCGATAAGATCTTTATCGAGCAGGGGAAAGAGGAGCCACTCCTTCAACTGGCGGCTGCCCATGCTGGTCTGGCAGCAATCTAGAACTCCGAAAAGGCTGCCGGTTTTACTGCGTTCCTGAATCGTGCAGAGCAACTCCAGGTTGGTGATGACATTACGGTCGATCTGCATGAAGCTGGTGTTACGGTAGACCTCAAGAGACTGGATATGATGCAGATTACTCTGCTTCTGGGTCTCCTGGACGTAGGCCAGGGCGATACCGGCCGCATCCAGGCCGGCGGTCAGGTTATCGCCGCCGAAACCGGCGAGAGTGATGGTGCCGAAATGTCGGCAGAGCAGTTCCCGGTTCTCCTCCGGCGTAAGGATATCCGTGCCGGGGCGGAGGGTGAAATGAACCCTGGTAAATTCATCTTTAATCTCCTCCTGCCATGGCTCCGCCCGGTGGTCGGTCGGGATGGAAAGCAGGATTTCCGTCGGCCGGCTGCGGCCCAGTTCATCCAGCAGGGATTCCAGATCGGAGAGTTCGGTAACCTTGAATTTGCCGGTACTGACATCCAGCAGGCTGAGACCGAACAGGGTTTGCTTCTGCTGCCGGCAGGTTACAGCGGCGAGAAAATTGTCATCATCCGGGGTCAGGTTTTCACTCTCGAGATTGACGCCCGGAGTGATGATTTTGGTTACCTCCCGGCGCACCAGGCCTTTGGCCTGTTTAGGGTCTTCAACCTGGTCGCAGACCACCACCTTGTGCCCGGCCGCGACCAGGGAGGTGATATAGCCGGTGGCGGCGTGATGGGGAAAACCGCACATGGGAACGGCATCGTCATTTTTTTTGTTGCGGCTGGTCAGCGTGATTTTCAGGGTTTTGGCTGCAATCGCGGCATCGTCAAAGAATATTTCATAAAAATCACCCATGCGAAAAAGCAGAATTTTATCGCTATGTTTAGCTTTGACCTCAAGATATTGCCGGAGCATCGGCGTCAGTGTTTTTTTCGGCGATGATTTTTTAGATGTCATGATTTTCTGTCTGCTTCAAGGCTGCTCACGGATTGTAAATTCACCTTTTTCAAGCCCCCGGCGCCATTTAATTTGAACTGGGGATAGATCCTTGGCTTTACTGTGCCGGCAGAGTTTTTCCGCCGCTAAAGGCAGCTTGTCAGCTGAGCCTTTGAGGATGCTCACCGGCCCCGCCATGGCCGCCAGCTGGAGAATAAAATAGTCGTCAGTTACGGTTTTCAGCAACTCCTGATTATCAGCCCGGTTGCGGCCGACGATAATAAATTCCGCCGCATCCTCCAGCGGATAAAAACGCCCGAATTTAAGCAGTTCAAGATCACAGGCGGTCGGAATCAGGTTTTGTTGATAGAGGGTTTTAACCCGCAGGCTGAAACCCGGATCGGTCAGCAGGCAGCCGCCGGCCGGGGTTGGGTAGTTGTTAATCCCCAGTTTTTCGGCCAGGGCCATCTGTGGTTTACGGCCCCGGCCGCTGAAATCAAAAAGTTTTTCCCTGTCGATCAGGCCCTCAGCTTCGGCCCGGGTCGGGGTCAACAGCTTGGCACTTAAAGGGCGCAGGAGCAGGCCTTCAGTCTGGCTCAATTTCTCAATGCGACGCATCGTATCCCGGCGTTGCGAGAAGGGGCGCTGGCCGACAACCTCGCCGGTAATAATTGCTTTAACGCCCATCTCTTCCGCCCGGATGCGGGCTTGAGTAAGCATCATTATCTTACAGTCGAGACAGGGGTTGAAATTCTTGCCGTAACCATATGCAGGAGCCGCCAGCATCGTCAGATAGAGATCGGTCAGATCAATAATTTCGAGCTCGATGCCGTAAAGATTATTAATCTGCGCGCAATATTCCGCTTCCCGGCCTTTAATTTCATAGCCGAAGAATGGGGTGATGAATTTCAGGGCCTTGACCTTAAGTCCCTGTTCCTGGATAACTTTAATCGCTAAAATACTGTCAAGGCCCTGCGAAAAGAGGGCCAGAATTTCCGGTTTTGTCTGCGTCATCTCTTTCTTGGTAAATTCAGGGGTGGCGGCACAATAATATTGTGCTGGATTTGCTGAGTCGGAAACCTTGAATTGTAGCAAACTCATCGAAAAACAGCAAGAGCCAAATCGTCGTAAATTATCTTGAAGGCTGACTCTTGTGCGCTGTTTATGAGAGATTGAAGCGCTCTGCTACTGAAAAAGACTTGTCATAAACCGTCCGGATAGGATATGGAAAAGTTACCTTTTCAAAAAACGGGGAGATAATCGATTTTATGAATAACGATGGTGCATCACTTTTTGCTTTAGATAACCAACGGGGCCGTTTGCTCGATACCGACTTTTTGCTTGATGAACTCTTGAAAGATGGATTTATCAGCCGTGCCGCCGCTGACCGCTGTCGGCGTTCGGCGGCGCTTAAACAGCGCTCTTCAATGCACCCGATGACTTTGATCGGCTCACTTAAACTTGAAAACAGGCGCTCTCCGGGGAATGTTATTTCGGTTGAAGATATCGCCTCATGGGTGGCGGTTAAAGCGGGTCTTTCCTATCAGCATATCGATCCTTTGAAATTGGAGGTCCATTCGATAACCGGCCTTAATCTGCCGTTGGCATATATTGAACGCTTCAACATTATGCCGGTTGAAGTGACAGCCGACAAGGTTATAATCGCGACCTCGGAGCCTTTTGTCGAAGACTGGGTGAAGGAGTTAAGCCAGGTTTTAAGGCGGAAGATTGAACGGGTTATTGTCAGTCCGGTCGATATTAAGCGTTATCGGGAGGAATTTTTCGCTTTGGCGGCCTCGGTCAGGGGGGCGACCGATAACAGCGGCCGGAACAACTCCGCCCGGATTTCCGATTTCGAACAGCTGGTAACCCTGGGCCGGGCCGGGAAACTTGATGCCAGCGACCAGCATATCGTTCATATCGTCGACTGGCTTCTGCAGTACGCTTTTGATCAGCGGGCCAGTGATATTCATCTTGAACCCCGGCGCACCAATGGTAATGTCCGGTTTCGCATTGACGGGGTACTGCACCACATCTATCAGGTACCGCTCAATGTGATGGCGGCGGTAATCAGCCGGATCAAGGTTTTAGGGCGCATGGATGTCGCCGAAAAACGGCGCCCGCAGGACGGCCGTTTGAAGACTGTGACCCCGAACGGGGAAGAGGTTGAACTCAGGCTTTCGACCATGCCCATAACCTTCGGTGAGAAACTGGTGATGCGGATATTTGATCCCGAAGCCCTGAAAAAATCTTTTCAGGAGCTGGGCTTCAGTGAGGATGAATTAAAGACCTGGCGGGGCATGGTGGAACGTCCGCACGGGATTATTCTGGTAACCGGGCCGACCGGTTCGGGCAAAACCACGACCCTCTATTCGACCCTGAAACATCTGGCCCGGCCCGATCTTAATGTCTGTACGGTTGAGGACCCGATCGAGATTGTTGATCCCAAATTGAATCAGATGCAGGTTCAGCCCTCAATCGGGGTAACCTTCTCCAGCGGGGTTCGCACTCTTTTGCGTCAGGATCCGGATATAATTATGGTGGGTGAGATTCGTGATCTGGAAACCGCCGAGATTGCGGTTCAGGCCTCCCTGACCGGGCATCTGGTGCTCTCGACCCTGCATACCAACGATTCGGCTTCAGCGATAACCCGCCTGCTCGATCTCGGGGTTTCCGATTTTCTGATTCAGGCAACCCTGCTCGGCATCACGGCGCAGCGTCTGGTTCGAACTCTCTGCCCTTTCTGTAAGCGTGAAGATCCTGTCGATGAACACGCCTGGCACCTGTTAACGGCTCCCTGGGAGATTAAACCGCCGGAGACGGTCTTTAATGCCGTAGGTTGTTCCGAATGCCGCCGTACCGGTTATCTCGGCCGGACCGCCATCTTTGAGATGATGCTCGTAACTCCTGAACTTTCCGAGGTTATAAACGATTCGACCAATATAGAAGTTCTGCGCCGTCAGTCGATCCGCGATGGTATGCGGCCTCTGCGTTTAAGCGGTGCCAATGCCGTTATGGCCGGGCTTACGACCCCGGAAGAGGTCTTCAAGGTGGCTCCGCCGCCGCGCAATCTCGGCAGCTGGCAGAAGTAGAAAATTTACTTTTTGAGGAGAAATAACATGAATTCAGTGGCGAAGAATCAGGTAGATATCTATCAGCAGTTGGCCCGCCATCTCGACTCACTTCCGGCCGGCTTTCCGGCAACCGAGAGCGGGGTTGAACTGCGGATTTTAAGAAAACTGTTCAGCGAAGAGGAAGCGTCTCTGGCTCTGGCTCTGCGGATGCGGCCCGAACCGGTGACCAGGATTAGTCAGCGTTTGAACGTAGAGGCGGCTGAACTTGAACCAAAACTGCAGGAGATGTCGAAAAAAGGTCTGATTTTCCGTCTGGATAAGGGCGATGTCCCGCTCTTTATGGCGGCCCAGTTTGTTGTTGGAATCTGGGAGTATCACGTTAACGATCTGGATGAGGATCTGATTCGTGATGTTAATGAATATCTGCCCCAGCTTATGGAAAAGAGCTGGTCCCAGATGGATACCCAGCAGCTCAGAGTGATTCCGGTGGCCGAGAGTCTCGACAGTGAGACTTCGATTATGCCTTACGAGGCGGCCGAGCGGATTATCGCCGAGCAGAGTGCGATTGTTGTGGCTCCCTGTATCTGCCGCAGGGAGCAGAAGATGGTGGGGGCTGGTTGTGATGCCCCGATGGAGGCCTGTTTTATCTTCGGCAGCGCTTCAAATTTCTACCGTGACAACGGTCTGGGACGTGAGATTTCACAAACTGAGGCCCTGGAGTTGCTGCAGGCCGGTCTGGACGCGGGGCTGGTTTTACAGCCGAGTAACGCCCAGAAACCGATCAATATCTGTATGTGCTGCGGCTGCTGTTGTCAGGTGCTGAAAAACTTGAAAAAGATGCCGCATCCGGCCAAGATGATCGCCGCCAACTATTTTGCGCAAGTTAATGAAGATCTCTGTGTTGCCTGCGGTGACTGCGCGGAACGCTGTCACATGGAGGCGATTACGCTTGCCGATACTGCGGTTATCGACCGTAATCGCTGTATCGGGTGCGGGGTCTGTGTGCCGGTTTGTGACTATGACGCTTTAACTATTAAACCGAAAGATATGGACTCGCAGACCCTGCCGCCGGAGACTATGGTGAAAACCTTTATGCGGATGGCGCAGGAGCGGGCCCAGTCTAAGGAACTGAATCAGTAAGTAATAGCCGGATCGCTCTATGATCGCACTTGACAGCCGTCAGGCGATCGTATATAGGGGGCCGACAATATATAACATCTTAAAAGTCGCGGATCGGGGAAGGTTTACTGCCGGCCTCGTGCGAGAATAGGGAATGCCGTGAAAATCGGCAGCGGGCCCGCCGCTGTAACCGGTAACGAACGTCGCAATTGACCACTGTACGTATTTAACTTGTATGGGAAGGCGCGATCAGTAGGTTTGAACCGGGAGCCAGAAGACCTGCTTTTAGGACAAGGTTCGGAAGATTATGCCGGTGGAGCGGCGTAATGCTGCAGATACCCGGGCCCGACTTCGTGATTAAATCAGGGAAATCCCGAAGAGCTTTTATTTAAGCTTTTCGGGATTTTTTTTGGTTTTCAGTATGATTAAACAACATTCTTTTGGTGATGCTTATCTCATTCAAACATTCAACAAGACACTTTATTCAGACTGCCGGGCCGAAGACGGTGTTGTTTGCCTTTTTGTTTGTGCTCTTTACGGTATGGGTTTCCGAAATCAGGGCTGAAGATACTCTGGTGTTGGACGATATGGTCGTAAAAGCCCACGGGGTGACGGATGATTTTCGCACCGGCGATGTCGATACCGAGCAGCTGACCTCTTTTTCAACCGTGATTAATCTTGATAAAATTGATTCGGGAATCAGTAATTTGGGGGCGCTGCTCAGCAAAGAGGTGGGGGTTCAGGTTCGCAATTCGGGTGGTATCGGAGGCTATTCACAGGTTTCTCTGCGCGGCGCTTCCGGCGATCAGGTATTTGTCTATCTGGACGGGGTTTTACTCAACGATGCTTCCGGCGGCGGGGTTGATCTTAACCAGATTCCCTTGAATGATATTGCCGCGATTGAGATTTACCGTGGAATTTCTCCGGTAAATTTCGCCCGGGCCGGCCTCGGCGGGGTGATTAACATTCGAACCAAACGCAGTGTCACCGGCACCAGCGGCACGGTCGGTTTCGGGCTGGGGTCGTTTTCCAGTAAACGCCTTTTCGGTTCTCTGAACCATAAAACTGATAACAACTTTGATCTTCTGGCTCTGGGTGAGTATCTCAGCAGCGATAATGACTTCAAATTCCTGAATAACAACGGCACCGACTGGAATCCGGATGATGATGTCAGGGAGAGACGCAATAATAATGAGTTTTTCCGCCGGAGTGCGATGCTGAAAGCGGGCTATGATTTCAGTGATGATGTCAGGTTTGAACTCTCCGATCAATATCTGAACCAGGATCGGCGCCTGCCGGCCTGGAACAATACTCCCGCAGCCAACACCCATTTTAAGACCGAACGCCATCAGGTTGTGGCCCGTCTGCAGACCGACGATCTGACCGGTCTGCATATGAATCTGGCAACCCAGCTTTTCTATGGCTGGAAGGAGGAGTTCTATAACGATTCGCAGAGTGCCATAGGTCTCGGCCGTCAGCACGAACGTTACAATACGGAAAAGTACGGCAGTTCGCTGTTTGCCGAATGGCCGACTGAATTTCAGATTGTTTCCGCCAACCTTGAAGCGGGCCGTGAAACCTATGAAGCCAAAGATCTGCTGCGTTCACGGCCCCGGGGTGACAGCCGTCGCAACTATATCTCCGCGGCCCTGCAGGACAGTATCTATCTCCTTAATCAGCGTCTGCTGCTGACCCCGGCCTGTCATTATCAGTGGTATGACGACAAACTTGAGAGTGTAACCGGTAATAATGGCCATAAAGTCCCCGGCTTCGATCGACGGCATGATGATTTAAGCCCGAGTCTGGGGGTACGATATAAATTATGGGGTCCTTTTTCAGTGCGGGCCAATGTTGCCCAATATAGTCGTGAGCCCTCTTTTTATGAACTCTTCGGCGATCGCGGTCTGACGGTCGGCAACCCTGATCTGAAGGCGGAAGAGGGTGATAATTATGATGTAGGACTAGTCTGCAACTGGTCGACACCCTGGTCCTGGTTGAGCCGAATCGAATTTGAAACAGTCTATTTTTACAGCAAGATAGACAATCTGATTACCCGGATTTTTGATGCCCGCGGAATCGGTAAATCTGAAAATATCTCCGCCGCCCGGGTTAGCGGTCTGGAAACCCGGGTTGCTTTTGATCTCGGGCCCTATGTTAGGCTCAGCGGTAACGCCACCTGGCAGGACACGGAAAACCGCGGTGACATCCCGGCTTTTAACGGCGAAGATCTTCCCGGGCGCTGGCGCCGCAGCTATCTGGCCCGTCTGGAAAGCACTTACCACTGGCTCCACAGCTATGTCGAGTATCAGCATGAGAGTAAAATGTATTATGATGCCGCCAACCTGCTGCCGGCCGCCAGCAAGAACCTGATTAATTTCGGCCTGACCATGACGATGCCGCTGGCGGCCGATGCCGGCGAGCTGGTTTTCGATTTTGAACTTAAAAACCTGACCGGTGACGAATACCAGGATTTTAACGGCTATCCGATGCCGGAACAGGAGATGTATTTTAATGTGGCCTACCATTTTTGAAATTTTTTTAACCCCAGTAACAAGGAAAAGGAGAGTGTAAAATGAAAAGATTGTCGCAGCAAATCGGGCGGTCGTTAATGATCGCAATTATTATGTTGGTTATAGGTGCCGGTTCGGCCCTGGCCGATTATGCCTACTATTTCCCCTATTTTTCCAATTCTGCCGCCAAGGGCGAAGTGATTGGTTTGCAATTGCACAATACGGTCAATGAACCGGCCGATATCAAGATTGCAATTATGGATCAAAATGGAGTGACCTTAAATGTTGAGCAGTGGCAGCTGTCTCCTTTTGGCCAGCGGGCGGCAGTTATCGGTGCCGGCCTGGAGGCGGAAGGCTCCTTTCAGGTTCTTTCCGACAAACCTCTGACTGGTTTCGCTTTTCTGTTCGCCAACCAGATGCGGGTCATGTATGATATGCAAATGACTCAGGCGGCTCTGAGCAAACTTGATATACCTCAGGTGGCACAGGATGCGGAGTGGGGGATGCGGATTATGATTGCCAATCCCGGAGAACAGGCGGCCACGGTTAATATTACATATCGTGCTCCGGCCGCATCGACACCGACTTCAGCTCATACGCTTAACCTCAACGCCTATTGCAGTGCGGTTGTAAATCTGTCTGATCTTATGGAAGAGTGGCATCTGCCGGAGTTAAGCGGCGGGTCTCTGGAACTGACAACTGACGGCCCCGGGATTGTGGCTTTTGCGACTTATGACAGTCTCGGCAGCGGTGGCTCATTTTATGCCGGTATCGGAGCGGTTGATCCAACTCTCCAGGATGATAACTTTGTGCCGGTTATCCGTTCTCAGTATGCCGTGGTTTCCTGTTCCGCACCCGATTTCGGCAGCGGTGCCCACGCTTTGGTCGATGTCGAAAAACCGCGCTCAGTAAAGGATAATCTGCTGCCTGCCGGTTCTGATATCAAAATGGCGGCACAGGGTGCGTTCTTTTATCGTATTGCCCGTTTTAATGCCGACAGCGTTACCAAATTTTCCGTCGATGCTCCCGCAACTCCAATCTGGCAGTACTCAACCATGGATGAAGATGATACCATGGCGACCAGCAATCCGCAGAGCATGATCTTTGCGTCGACGACTAAAGCCTATATCCCGCGTTTTAACTCCGACAAGATGTGGGTTGTAAACCCCGATACGACTACGGCGGAGGGTTTTAAGACCGGTACAATTGATCTCAGTGCTTACGCCGATGATGATGGCCTGCCGGAGATGACTCAGGGGGTAGTGGTTAACGGCAAGCTTTTTCTGATAGTTCAGCGCCTGGATCAGGAAAACGGCTGGGCTCCTCTGACTCCGTATCTGGTAGTTATCAATACTGCTGATGATACCGAGATTGATACCAAGAGTCCCGACAGCGCGGGTCTGAAAGGTATTCCGCTGCCGGTTAAAAACCCGTGGAATATTGTTTATAACAATGGTAAGATTTATGTCAATGGAGTTGGCAGCTACCCCAGCTGGGACGGTACTCCGGCGGATTATTCCGGCGGCATCATCTCCGTTGATCCTTCTACTTATGATGTGAAGCTGGTTGTTGATGATGGCGATGATGAGAATCATCCTTACGGGAATATCTCCGGGATGACGGTAGTATCGGCCACGAAAGGCTATTTTATCACTTATGCCGGATGGGGAGATAACGCTCTTTACAGCTTTAATCCGACGACCGGTGTGGTAGCGGATAGTCCGGTTGCAGCCTTCTCCGGAGGTGCGAATATCCCGGCTTTAGGAGTTGATCATGCCGGTATGTTATGGGTCTGTTCCAGTACAGCCACCGGCGGCGGTGTTCTGACGATCATAAATCCGCTGGATGACAGTGTTGATCAGGTGCAGAAACTTAACCTGAATCCCCAGGGCATTGCCTTCGGTACCTGGGAGTAGGTAAACTGATGCGGTAACAATTTTGCAACATCAACTAATCAGGATTGGTTGAAAGGACCCCTTTGGAGGAAAATCTCTGAAGGGGTCTTTTTTTGCATTGATTAATTTACTCTCAAGGTTCAGTGATTCCTGAAATTTGACAAATCGGTTGAATTGGTGTAAGTAAAACCGCTTTTTAGAATTATTATTACATATTGAAAATATTCAGTTTTGGAGGAATATTGCATAAATTTTTTTCAGCGGCCGGATTACAGAAGATCGTACCTTCCTTGTTTGCGATCGCTGGTTGTGACCCGGAAAATCCAGATAAGTGGCGTTATGAGCTTTTTGCTTTGCTTGACAAGCTTGAGCTTGAGGCCTTAAACCGGTTTTCTCTCGATAATTCCGCTTCACTGCGGCGGGCGACCCAGTGTGCCTCAATTCTGCGGATTATTTTTTCAGCAGCGGCCGAGCGGAAGTCGGGCTTCAGTATTACCCGGGCTTTAGGTGATATAGTCGGCGGAGTGGAGCGAGATGATCTTAAGCCGGCATTTTATGCCGAAATCATCTCTCTTTTTTCCGGGCTGGTACGGGGAGAGAACCGGGAGGCGGCGATAATCCCGGCGGATCACGGCGACAATGAGCTCGAAGGACGGGAGGCGGCCCTGCTGCGGTCGGCCCAGCTTGACTGCATGGAAGACCGGGTTACCGGGTTTATGGCCCGTTATAGTGATGGTCTTGAGACGGAGACCGTGGCCCGTCGTGCCCGGCGGCGCGAACGTATGAAAGCCTATTTCAAGATCGATGATAAGCAGTGGTATGACTGGCGCTGGCAGCTGGATCATATCGTTCAGGATATCTACACCCTCTCCCGGATTTTGACCTTGAGCCGAACCGAAGCGGAAGCTATCGTTAAGGCTCGGGAGAATACCCTGCCTTTCGGGGTGACGCCCCACTATCTCTCCCTGATGGATGATGACGATCTGGATGCCCGCCGGGATGCCACAGTCCGGGCTCAGGTACTGCCGCCGCCTGAATATGTTGATCAGGTGCTGGAATCACAGGCCCGCGAGGGTGATCTTTCGGGGCTTGATTATATGCGCGAAGAGGATACTTCGCCGATTGATTTGATTACCCGGCGTTATCCGGCCATCTGTATTTTTAAACCTTTCAATACCTGTCCCCAGATCTGTGTCTACTGTCAGCGCAACTGGGAGATTGAGGATGCCATGGCGGCCGATGCCCTGGCTTCGCCGAAGAAGATTGCCGCGGCGATAAAATGGATCGGTGAACATCCGACCATCCGTGAAGTTCTGATAACCGGCGGCGACCCGCTGGCCATGAGTGATGAATTAATCGAGAAGATTTTTACCATGGTGGCCTTGATTCCCACGGTTGAACGAATTCGTATCGGCACCCGGACTCTGGTAACCATGCCGATGCGGATTACCGAGCGCCTGGCAGCATTTTTAGGCTCGTTGCGCCAACCCGGCCGGCGTGATATTGTGGTCGTCACCCATGTTGAGCACAGTTATGAACTGACTCCGGAGGTGGCACTGGCGGTTGATCGTCTCCGCCGCCGGGGCATTGGTGTCTACAACCAGCTGGTCTATACCTTTTTTGTCTCCCGTCGTTTTGAGGCCGCTTTTCTCCGTCGCCGTTTGCGGCAGATCGGGATCGATCCCTACTACAGCTTCAATGCCAAGGGTAAAGAGGAGACTGCCGACTACCGGGTGCCGATCGCCCGGCTGCTGCAGGAGCAGAGTGAAGAGGCCCGGCTTTCGCCGGGGATTGAGCGAACCGATGAGGCGGTTTTCAATGTTCCGGGGCAGGGAAAAGGTTATCTGCGCTCACTCCGGCAGCGGCAGTTGATCGGGGTTGATCCGGACGGCTCCCGGGTCTATGAGTTTTTCCCCTGGGAGGATGGTATCGTCAAAGTCGCTCCGGCCCCCTACATCGCCCGGGATGTTCCGATTCTTGATTATCTCGAACGGCTCGAGAAGATCGGCGAGAATGTGGCTGAATACCAATCGATCTGGTACTATTTTTAATGCGGGAATTAGTCTCGCAACCCAAGGGCACTTCCAAAGGTCGCAAATGAGTGCTCCTGTCAGGTTATTTTCTTGTTAAAAAGCAAGGAAATATGAAGCTCACCTGAAATTATTTCCGGTCTTGAGGTTCGCCTCTTCTTTTTAGAGATGATTATATTTTGTCGAGCGCATTTAACTGAATCATTTTAATCTTGACAAATAAAATTATCTTTTGTATGATAAAGGCAGAGTCAGCGAGTTTGCAGCTATTTATTTAACCGCGAATTCCGGTAGACAATCCCAATTTCCTTTGGAAAATCAGGTATGTCCCCGGAATTAGCTGGTTGCCACCGGGATTTTGCGGTGGTGAACCGATTTGCATTTTATCAAGGAGAAGATTATGGGCACAACCACTGAAAATTTACAGGCGGCATTTGCCGGTGAGAGTCAAGCTAATCGTAAATATCTGGCCTACGCGGAAAAAGCTCAGGCGGAAGGTTTTTCACAGATCGCCAAACTCTTCCGGGCCGCGGCCGCAGCCGAAACTATTCACGCGCATGGCCACCTGCGGGCTCTGGACGGAGTTGGTGATACCGGTGCTAATCTGAAAGATGCGGTTGCCGGTGAGAGCCACGAATTTAACAGCATGTATCCCGAATTCATTGCCACCGCGAAAGCCGAAGGTAATAAGAAGGCCCTGCGTATGTTTGAAATGGCGAACACGGTTGAAGAGATTCATTTCGGTCTTTATCAGGAAGCTCTGGCAACCTACGAGAAGGGCGGCGATCTCCCGGCTGAGGATATCTGGGTCTGCGATGTCTGCGGCAACACGGTAAATGGTGATTGCCCGGATAAATGCAGTGTCTGCGGGGTTCCGGCAAGTAAATTTACAAAAATTGACTGATCTTACCGGCTATTATCCCGAAGAGTTGGAATTTTAACCTGACGCAGCTATTGGGTAAAAAGGTAACTTTTGGAGATACCATGATTGCCGGTGAGTCATAAAAAAGAGCGATAGGCCGATACCAGATAATAAAATTTGGCATCGGTCTTTTTTTATGTCGACGACTTACCGGTTTACCTGATAAAAGAGAACCTCTAAAAAATTTTTTGCCGGCCAAATTCCGGGGACATAACCCAAGTTCCCGCAGGGAATTGGGATTGTGTCCCCGGAATTTGATTTTTGCAGGTAATTAGTATTATGTCCCCATATTTTCATATTTTTCATATTTTCCCCTTGCTGAATTTACGGGCTGAATAGTTTTCCCACGGTTACTTTATGATCAAGGTTATCACCACAATTATCCCGATCTTCATGCTGATTATGCTGGGGGCCGGAGTTCGGCGCCTGGGCTTCATGAAGCCCGATTTTGTCGCCGCCGCCAACCGTCTGGTTTTCTATCTTGCGATTCCAGCCCTGGTTTTCAGGGCTTTGACGAAGGCATCATTGCGGGCTGAATTCGATCCCGGAGCGGTGGTCATGATGATTGTCGCGGTGCTTATCGTTGTCGGGGTGGCGATATTTTGCAATTATCGCCGCCGGGGTGACGATCGACCTCTGTCGGGCACCTTTGCCCAGGCGACAATTCATGGAAATCTTGGCTATATCGGCCTGGCGGTCGCTTTCTACTATCTCGATGAGGCGGGCTTTGCCCGGGTCAGCATGCTGGTCGGTTTTTTGATGATTCTGCAGAATCTTCTCGGGGTGGTTCTGCTGCAGTATTACGGCGGCAAAAAAGAGGGTGCTTCTTCGGTACTTAATATCTTTACCCCGGTACTCTTAAATCCGATTATCCTGGCGGCCGTGAGCGGTATTATTTTTAATTTAAGCGGATTGCCGATGCCCCAGATTTTTGATCGTTTTCTGATGATCTTAAGTGGTCTGGCGCTGCCGATGGGGCTTTTGCTGATCGGGGCCTCAATCTCTTTTGCTCTGTTGCGAAAATGGCTGCCGCAGGCGCTGCTGATCGCTTTTTTGAAGCTGCTTCTGCTGCCGGCTGTATGCCTTGGACTTTTTTGTCTGGCCGGGGTTGACAGCCGCTCTTTTCTGCCGGTGACTATTCTGCTGGCGGCCCCGACCGCGACTTTGACTTATGTTATGGCCCGGGAGATGGGAGGCCATGTTGATCTGGCGGTTGCCGCCGTCTCTCTGACCACGATTCTTTCCTCCCTCAGTTATTCGCTGTGGCTGGGAATACTGCACAGTTTTTAGTAAAAGGTAAAACTTTTGATTCCGTTATCTGCATATATTGAGCATTTGCGAGCCGGTATTATCAAAATGTCGGGGGTTGATGCGCGGCTGATTGCCGGGGCCACCAATGACTCACGCCAAGTTAAACCGGGCTGGCTGTTTGTCGCCATCACGGGTTCAGTCGATGACGGCCACGATTATCTGGATAAAGCCCTGGCGGCCGGAGCGGTGGCGGTGGTCAGTGAGAAAGAACTGAATCTGCCGCATTCGGTGGCGGCCCTTAAGGTTAGCGATGCCTACGCCGCCGCGGCGGCGGCCGCCGAGGTCATGTACGATTTCCCGGCCCGCCATCTGGATCTTATCGGCATTACCGGCACCAACGGCAAAACCACCACGGCTTTTTTACTGCGGGAGATAATGCGCCGGGCCGGAATCAAGGTCGGTATGGTGGGCACCGTCGGCTACGACTGCGGCGGCAGCTGGGAGAAGGCCTCCCGCACCACTCCCGACCCTTTTTTACTGCAGTCTCTATTCGCGCGGATGCGGGAAAATGGTTGTGAGAAGGCTATCCTTGAGGTTTCAAGCCACGCCCTGATTCAGAATCGTCTCGGTGAAAGCCGTTTCCGCGGCGCGATCTTCACCAATTTAAGCGGTGATCATCTCGATTACCATAAAAATATGGAAAATTATTATCAGGCCAAACGTCTCCTGTTTACAAAGCGGCTTAAATCTTCCGGCCTGGCGGTGCTGAATCTTGATGACGGCTACGGCCGCCGGCTTAAGCGAGAACTTGCCGGTCACCGCCTGGTCACCTGGGGGAAATTCCCCCGCACCGCCGATTATCGTCTGCGCCTGGTTCGGGAGGATCTTTCCGGTCAGGTTGTGCAGTTGACGGGCAGCTGCGGCGCCTGTCGTTTTCGGACCCCACTGGTCGGCAGTTACAATGCCGATAACCTGGCCGCGGCTTTTCTTATGGCCCGGGGTCTGGGAATTTCGCTTAATGATATTGTCTCGGCTTTAGAGGCCTCATCCGGGGTGCCGGGCCGTCTGCAGGCGGTGCGTTTCCCCGGCAAGGCCCTGGCTCTGGTTGATTACGCCCACACCGATGATGCCTTATTGAAAGTTTTGCAGACCTTGAAGCAGCTGCCGCATAATCGTCTCTTTGTGGTCTTCGGCTGCGGCGGTGACCGCGACCGGGAGAAGCGGCCGCGTATGGGGAAAATCGCCGCCACCTATGCCGATCATACGATTATTACCAGTGACAACCCCCGCAGCGAAGATCCGCTGGCGATTATTGCCGATATTGAGGCCGGAATGCCGCCGGCGGCCTCTTTTGAGGTGATTCCCGATCGCCGTCTGGCGATTGAAAAGGCGGCGGCAAATTTGCAAAAAGATGATATCCTGCTACTGGCCGGCAAGGGCCATGAAGATTATCAGGAGATTGCCGGTAA